>PTKB01000087.1 GCA_002937555.1 Alphaproteobacteria bacterium MarineAlpha10_Bin2
CAAGCCGCGCCACGGCAAAGCATCGTCGATCTCCGGCGCGCCGAACGGCAGCGCACCCAGCGAACCGGTCCGCTTGCCCGCCATATCCCCGGAGCCCGCCCGCTCCAGGGCGTCAATGCGGCGGCGCAACTCAGCCACCCCGGCGGGGGGAGCTTGCGGCGCGGCGCGGCCGGCGGCGGCACTGGAGGGAACGGCGCGAAGCATAAAAGACAGCCTTTCCTTGGCCGGGCCAAGCCGGCGAGCACAGGGTTTCGTCGCATTGTTCATTTATTTTGTGTTCTCTTTTTGTTCTATCAGAACAGAACGTCCTGTCAAGAACGCAAAACGGGCCCGGGTTGCAAAAACCCCATCAGGAACGCCCGAGATTGCAGGACAATGCCAAGCGTTCTAACGTCACAACGACAAAACAAAACCCAGGGACGACAGACATGCGGCCCTACCTGCTGATCTACCGTGCCATCCTCGTCAACGTGATCGGATTCGCGTTGCTGGCAATTGCCGCGGTGAAAGGCTGGATTGCCGAGTTGCTGGCCGCCGATGTGACCGACCTGGTGATCGTTATATTTGTGGTGTTCCTGGTCGGGCTTGCGATCTGCGCCGAAAAGATCGTCACCACAGCCGCTACACTAACCGGCTGCTCGGCGCGGCGGCGGATCTGCCCGGCCCGGCCGGCCTTTATATCGACGGCCCGCCGGAATTGCTCGCCGAGGCGCTTAAGTCGAAGCTATTCAGCCGCATCGCGGTGGTGCGCCAATTCGCCGCCGCGCTCGTCGTCCTCGGCCTGGTGGGCACCGTGATCGGATTTATCATCGCGCTCTCGGGCGTCACCGCCGAGGATGCCGGTGACGTGAGCACCGTGCGGCCGATGATCTCGACCCTCATCAGCGGCATGTCGGTAGCGCTCTATACCACCCTTGTGGGGGCCCTACTCGGCCTCTGGCTGACCATCAACTACCGGATTCTCTCGACCGGAACGGCAACGCTTTATAGCGAGATGCTGACACGCAAATGGAAGAGTTTGACGACGACAGCGGAACAATCTTCCGCGACGTAATCCTCTTGGCGCTGTCCGGTTTCGTGGCGCTGGTGGTGATGATGATACCGTTCATCAATCCGCCCGCCGAAACCGAGCTGGAAACAAGCACGACCGAACCCGGAAACGTCATTGTCGAAATCCATTGGCCGCCCGAACTCGATGCCGATATCGATCTTTGGGTGCGCGCACCCGGCGACATACCGGTCGGCTATTCCAACAAGGGCACGGCGCTGGTTAATCTGTTGCGCGACGACCTCGGCCAATTCAACGATCTCACGGAGTCCAATTACGAGGTGACCTACAGCCGCGGCATCGTCGCCGGCGAATGGATCGTCAACCTGCACGCCTTCCGCATGGACCCGGAACGTCCGCCGCCCTATACCATCCGCACCGTGGTCAGCGTCATGCGGCCCGACTTCCTGCGCCCGGTGCAGATATTGGAAAAGCAAACCGACCTCACGCGCCTCGGCCAGGAGCGCACCGTGTTCCGCTTCAAGCTTAACCAGGAAGGCAAGCTCATCCGCGGCAGCACGAACGATTTACAGCGCTCGCTGGTGATCGATCCCGATGGATAATCTCCACTTCACTTTCGCCGGCTTCGCGCTGCTGTTCGTCGCGCTCGCGGCGATCGCGATCTGGTCGCGCAAGAAAGCGCTATGGAGAATCACCGCCCTCGCGCTGGTTATTGCCATGCTACCGCTCGGTTACTTTGCTTATCTCGATCTGCTCGCCAAACCCAAGCCAATGCGCCTCGAGTTTCGCGAACTCGGTGAGACTGAAGTCATTTCAGCCGTCCTCAAGGAAGACGAGGCGATTTACCTGTGGCTCAACGTGGCGGACCAACCGCGCTTTTATGAATTGCCTTGGGACGATGATACCGCGCTTGAGTTGCAAACCGTCATGCGCGACGCGCGGCGCAAAGGCACAGGCGTCGGCATGCGATTGCAGGAATTGGTGGAAGGCGCGTTCGAGGACACTGAAGAAATCCGCGCGGCGCAAAAATTTTACGCGCTGCCCTACCCGGCACCACCGGAAAAAACAGCGCGTGATCGAAAGTCCAAAATGGGAAATGTAGCACTTTGCCGATCTTGGGCGGTGCCTTAGTCCTTAACGCGCGGCAGGTCGATGACTCGGCCCGCATCTTTTTTGACGTCGAAGCTGAAGCCCTTGCGAACCTCAACATTGCGCATGATGACCTCGAGTGCGGTGATGTCGAAGGGATCGGGTGTTAACGGCTCGGCATATCTGGCGCCGAGGCTGTGCAGCATTTCCAACTCGTTGGGAAGAAGCTGGTCCTCAACCTCTGCCGCGCGGTCGAGCATGGATTTGAACGCGGCATAGGCCGCCAGTTTGACCATGTCTTCTTTCCCCTAAGCCGCCGTATAGCCGCCGTCGATGGCGAGTTCGCTACCGGTGACGAACTTGCTTTCGTCAGAAGCGAGATACAACACGCCGGCGGCAATTTCTTCCGGCTCGCCGACGCGCCCGATGGGATGCAGTTTTCCCAGTTCCGCAAAGCCGGTCGCGATATCGCCGTAATCGCGCCGGCAGGTTTCCTCCGTCATCGCCGTATGAATATAGCCGGGGTGAATGGAATTGACACGGATGCCACTGCCGTCGCGCCCGCATTCGAGCGCCACCGCCTTGGTGAACAAACGCACCGCGCCCTTCGAGGCGCAATAGGCGGAGAGCTTCTCTTCTCCTGTGAGACCCAATATGGATGAGATATTAACGATGGAGCCGCCGCCGGCGCGGCGCATTGCCGGTACGGCGTGCTTGGTGCCGAGAAAAACGCCATCGATGTTGACCGCCATCACGGCGCGCCAGTCATCAAACGACATTTTGTCAACGCTCTCGACAATGGCGATGCCGGCATTGTTGACGAGAATATCGAGGCGACCGAATTCGGATTCGGTGGCGGCGATGGCGGCCTCCCAGGATGCCTCTTCGGTCACATCGAGGGATAAGAACAACGCCTTGCCGCCCGCCTCGCGGATTGCCGTGACAACGTCCGCGCCCCGCCCTGCGTCGATATCCGCCACGGCGACACTCGCGCCTTCGGCCGCCAGGCACATCGCGATTGATTGACCAATCCCTGTCGCCGCGCCGCTTACCAAGGCCGCTTTTCCGGCCACCCGCCCTGCCATGTTACCGCCCTCCCGCAATCATGTTAGATTTTCGCCATGCCATTGCCCGTCGCCGATAGCTGGTTCGAAACACGCTCTTACAGTGACGATATTACACTGATATTCGAGCCCCATGTCATTCCTGATATCCGCTGCAACATGTGGCATGTGCGCGGCCGCGAACGCGATCTGCTGTTCGATTCCGGCATGGGCGTGGTCAGCCTCAAGCGCTATGTTCCGCTGGTGACGGAGAAGCCGCTCCTCTGCGTCGCCAGCCACAGCCATTTCGATCATGTCGGCGGCCATCATGAATTCGATACGCGGCTCATTCACGCCACAGAAGCGGAAATTCTGACCACTCCCAACCGGCGCAACACGGTGATCGCGGACTATGTCACGGCAGAAATATTCACCGCCGCGCCTTTCTCCGGATTTGACGTAGACGATTACGCCATCCGCGCCGCGCCGCCGACCCGCCTTGTCGGCGACGGCGACATCCTCGACCTTGGTGACCGGCATTTTGACGTGCTGCATCTTCCCGGCCATTCGCCGGGCTGTATCGCCTTGTGGGAAGCGGCGACCGCAACGCTGCTGTCTGGGGACGTGGTCTATGACGGGCCACTCTTCGACACGCTTTACCATTCGGTGCCCCAGGACTACGCCGTCAGCATGGAACGCCTACGCACTTTCAAAGTGGAGACCGTGCACGGCGGTCATTGGGCAAGTTTCGGGCACACGCGGTTTATCGATTTGATCGCTCAATATCTGGAAGGCATAAGAAAGCCTGGCTGCCCGGCCGAATGATTGTGCGATTCCGAGACCGTTTGTTGCGGTTTAAGCTAGCTCCGTTCATAAGATTTGGAGAAATTGACCTTGCGACGGAAAGCGTGACATGGCGGAAATCGACATTCTTCTGAATGGCTTTAGAAAATTTCGCGAGCTGTATTACCAGAAATCACCGAACCTTTATCGAGATCTGATTCGTCACGGGCAGAACCCACGTTTCGCGGTTCTGGCCTGTTCGGATGCACGGGTCGACCCGGCGATTGTTCTTCAGACCGAGCCGGGCGACATCTTCGCCGTGCGTAATGTGGCCGCTTTGGTGCCGCCCTTCGAAGAGGACGGTCTCTACCACGGCACTAGCGCGGCGTTGGAATTTGCGGTCAGGGAACTGCATGTCGAGCATGTCATCATCATCGGCCATGCCCATTGCGGTGGCGTCGCCGCCATGATTCGCAAACAAGAGGGCGGCGAAGACATCGGCGCCGGCGAAGGTAAATTCATCGGCGCCTGGACTGACCTGCTGCGTGGCGCCCATGAACGCGCCCTGGCGGATAATCCGGAGCTGAAGGGTGATGCCTTATTGAGCGCTTCGGAACGCCAGGCGGTACGCCTGTCCCTCGACAATCTGTCGACGTTTCCGTTTATCCGCGAGGCAGTGGCCGCCGGAAAATTAAGCCTGCAAGGCTGGTACCTCAATATCTTTGACGGCGCCCTAGAAATCTGGGACCCGGACAGCGAGAATTTCAGGCAGGTGAGCTAAAGCCGCCAAATCTACGGCGTGGCCTTATCTTCTTCCGGCGCTTGACAGCCGTCCGCGCAGCAGCGTCCTGGTTGATCGCCCGTTTCGGTTTCGCTCTGTTCCGAGTCGAGAAGACCGCGGTCGAGCAGGCTTTCGACCAGGGCGACTTTGTCTTCCAACGGATAGCTGCGATAGATTTCCAGGCTCGTCGCCGCCGGAGACCCGCCGCCATGAAGGCTGATAAGCGAAAACCATCCTGCTGTGTCCGACGCCGTTATGTCGCCAAGAAAGCGGGCTACCGCGCGCCGGCGCTCGGGCGGAATATCGTCCTTGCCCTGCCATAATTCTTCGAGGCGCGCCGCGGTCTGGGGGTTGTGGTCCTCGTCCGGCCCCGGCAGGGCGACGATCAAGCCGCCCGAAAGGTCATGCGCGATACGCTGCATGTCATAAATCTGGGTCGACAAGAGCAGTTTGCCGACATTGGCGAAAATGCGCTCCGGCTCGGCGCAGCCCGACGCGTCCGGCACTCCGTAGGTCGAGCTGGCGACGCCGCAAGCGAAAAAACCTTCAACGATCTTGATTAACTCAACCATCCGCTCGCGCAGATGCGTGCCGCCCGCCGCGTCGAGGCCGTTTGCTTCCGCCATCATCAGCGATGCGCCGATCAGGAGATCGCCGAAACCGGCGCGCGCACCGATGCAGCTATGACGATGATGACAGGCATAGGCACGCGTCAAAAATTGCGCATGTTGCCATTCGCCGGCCATGAACACATTTTGCCAAGGCACGAAGACATCCTCGAAGACGCAAACGCCGGTCGATTGACCGTAACGCCCGCTAAAGACCGCGGCATCGTCCCCGGGCCGACCGGCGGGACGTGTGATTATGGTTAAGCCCTTTGCATCGATGGGGACGGCACAGCAAACGGCGAACTCGCTATCCGCTTCCACCATATTGCGCCCGGGCATGACCAGGAGCTCGTGCATATAGGGCGCGCCGGTGACGATCGCCTTGGTGCCTGAAATGACGAATCCGTCGGCGCGGCGCTCGCGGATATGCACATAAGCATTGGTGTTTGTTTGTTCGTGCGGGCGCTTGGAACGGTCGCCCTTGGCATCGGTCATGGCGACGCCGAGCGTTAAATCTTCCGCTTGAACACGGTGCAGGTAAGCGCCAAAGCGCTGATGCAGGTCACCGCCCGCTTCGGCCTCGATGCGGTAGGTGGCCTGATGAATGGCATTCAGCGCATCCTGGCTGAGATAGCGCTGGGCACAGCCGACACGCTGGCATACCAGGCGCACCGCCTCGAGCTTGTTCAAAAGATCCCGGGAAGAACGGTTGATATGAAGAAAGCGGTTTACCTTGGCGCTGCTTGATTGCTCTTCCGCCACCATCACCGGCTGGTGCCGTTCGAGCTTGGCGAAATCATAAGTCACGCCGACGGCCGCGACGCCCGGCGCAAGGCGCGGCTCATCGGCAACCGAATTTATTTGCGCGCCATCAAGAAACACGGTGGGGCTATAGCCGCGCAAGGACTCCCGGTATTCCTCGCCGCTCATCAACATTTACGACCCCTCGTTCGGCTGTACGGGTATCTTCGAGCAGGGCGGATTGTCAGGTAATTGCGTCGCCTTCTCGGCGCGCCCTTGCTCGCCAGCCGGTATATATAAGCATTCGCCGGACGCGGCGCCATCGAATCCTGCGAGAAACAAGACGGCCCGGGTGCTCGCCGGCAGGACGATGATTCGGTATGGCGTGGTCAATACCTGCGCCACGAAGGCGTCCGGCGCGGGTGCCAATTCTCGCACTCTGAAAAGCTGTACTGTTTCCGTTTGGCCGGCGGGCTCGATGGCAAGATCGTAACCACCCGATCTGCGCAAGCCGAGAAAGACCGCCAGTGCCATGTGACGCCCCGCATGAATAACTTGCGGCGGCGGCCGCCTCAGTTCCGCCCATAATTGTGACCAAGAGTCCGAATCGCGGATGACTTGGGCCGAGAACAGTTGATAGGGAGAATATGCTCCAGACCATTCCGAATGTTCGGAATTTCCCCCCGATATTGCTTCCTGTGCCGGCATCAGGATAAGTACGCAAATGAGAAACGCCGCGGCTTTCATGATGACGGTCCGACGAGTCCGAATTCACGGATAAACAAATCCGCCAAGCGCTCCGCCCAGGCCTCGGCACCGGCGCTTTCGGCTATTAGGTCCTGGCGAATTTCGATTATGACATGGCGCAGTTTGCGCGGCTCCAACACCTCCGCCACGGTATAACCGGGCGTATCCAATGCCGAATAAGGTTGGTTATCACCGACACATAGGGATTTGTCGCGCGCCAGGGCCGCGATCAAGCGCCGCGCGCTGGTTTCGTCGCGCCGCCACAATATGCCGACATGCCAGGGCCGCGCTTCGCCGCCGAATATCGGCGTACAGCTATGCATGGCGGCCACGAAGGGATCGATTAGCACGTCCAACTGCCGCGTCAACTCGCGATGATAGGGATGATAAGCGATATCGGCGCGGCGTGCTTTGTCCGCCGCCGATAACGCCTGGTTAGCGGGCACGGCGACCCCATCGCTCTCCTCCGGGATCGCGTTGGGCGCGCCGAGCGCACGGTTGCAATCGACAAAGAGGCGCGAATAGCACGACAGAAGCGCCGGCGCGCCCAGCAAGTGGGACAGCCGGCGGGTGACCGCCGCGGCGCCGACGTCCCAGGCGATATGCTCTTCCAGCCGCTCCGGCGAAAGGCCGAGCATATCCCAGCCGTCCGGTAGCGCGTTGCTCGCATGATCGCACAGCAACAGAAAATTTGAATTGCGCGTACCCGCCAGCGCTTCGAAAGCAGGCGCCGGTCCTTCCGGAAAAATTGATTCGCGCATATTCGGCCTCTGCTGCAATCTCTTCACCAAGTTTGACTGCCGCCCGACCGAAGACAAGCAAAAGCGACTTGCGCCAAAGGGTATTTCGCCGCTTGAAGCGAAGCGCGGCCCCCATTAACCTCTCGGCCAGAACAATCCAAAAATGCCGCGCACGGCATCCTCACACGGGCTAGGGAGAAATATTATGCCTCAAGGTTCAATATCATCCAGTGATGACGCTGTCGGCGTCGCGGTCGTCAATTACAAAGTTCCGGTGGTTGAGACCAAGGCGGAGGTGCTCGACAATTGCAAACGCATCTCCGGCTTCGTCGAAGGCATGAAACGCGGTTATCCCGGCCTCGATCTGATCGTCTTCCCGGAATACACGACGCAAGGTTTCCATCCCACCAAATGGTCCGACCTCACGACAACCATCGGCGGCGATGAGGTGCAAATTTTCTCCGAAGCCTGCAAAAAGCACGGCGTCTACGGCATTTTCTCGCTGACCGGCGAGGAACATCCGGATGGCCTAAACCCATATAACACCCTGATCATGATCGACGATCAGGGTGAGGTCTGCCTGACGTACCGCAAGATATTCCCGTGGTGTCCGCAAGAGCCGTGGACGGCCGGTCATGAAACCGCCGTCGCCGAGGGCCCCAAAGGCCTGATGATCGGCGGCACGATCTGCTATGACTGCAACATGCCGGAAATCGTGCGCGACACGGTCATGAAGGGCGCCGAACTGGTTGTACGCATCCAGGGATACATGTATCCCGCGAAGGAACAGCAGCGCATGGTCGCGCAGGTGCGGGCCTGGGAAAATCTGGCCTATGTCGCAGTCGCCAACATGGCTGGGCGCGATCTGGTGTATTCCTATTTCGGCCATTCCAACATTGTCGATTTCGATGGCAGCGTGCTGGCTGAATGCGGCACCGGCCCGGACGAAGCGACCTATGCAACGCTTTCGCTCACAACGATCCGCGATGCCAGGCGCAATTGGACGGCGGAAAATCACCTCTATAATATCGTCCACAGGGGCTTCACTTCGGAGCCCGGCGGTCATGCCACCAACCCCTTCGGTTTCTACGACAAATGGGTAAACGACCCCGAAGGGCTGCGCGACGATGTCGAATTTTTGACGCGCGACCATGACAACCCGGACAAAGCGACGACACCGAAACTGAAAGCACCGCCGTCACGTGCCAAAGCGGCCCACTAGGGCGCAATGAAGGGAATTGAGATCGCCCGGCTTTGATATCCGGGTGCTCCTTTCCTCACCTTGAGTGGAGCAGTGCAAGTGAGTGTGGCGCCGGACAACGTAATCATTGGTATCGACGCCACCTGCGCTTCCGTAAATGCCTACGACCTTGTCGTGACCGACATCATGGTGTCCGTGGGTGACACCGTTGAGGCGGAACAAATATTGATGATTCTCGAATACAACAAAGTCGTCACAGAAGTGACAGCGCCTGCCCCGGGCACGGTCGTTGAAATTCTTTGCCAATTGCGCGACGAGGTTCAGGTCGGCGAGCGGCTCATCAACATCCGCCCCTACTGATCGATCGACCGGGATGTACATCCAAGGTCCCGACGCCCTGCAACGGGCAATCGATCGCATGTTGACCGAGGCCAACACGCGCATGGCGGTAGGCAAGAATGAGGAAGCCTCGCGCTCCTACCACAAGGCCGCGCAGTTCGCCGAACAGGTGATCGAGATGCTGGAGGATGCGGACGCACGTCGCTCCATGACCATACGCGCGACGGAATACAAGCAGCGCGCCCGCGCGCTCACATCGAAGGGCGGTATGGATTCGAAGCGCATCAAGCCGGTGGAAGATCACGAGGCCGACGAAGTTGCCTACTCCGATGAAGAAGCCGATGCGCTCGAACAACAAATCCTGCTGCTCATCGACGACAGCCCCAAACGGATCGATTGGGAAACCATCGGCGGCCTGGACGCACTCAAAAACGAGCTCAAATTCCATTATGGCCTGGCCATGGCCAAAGTGCCGGACGGCGTTGCCGTCGAGGGCTGGAACAACATCATGTTTTACGGCCCGCCCGGCACCGGCAAGACGCTTCTGGCCTGCGCCGTCGCCAATAAATTGAGCGCCACTTTCTTTAACGTCAAAGCGAGCCATATCGTCAGCAAGTGGGTCGGCGAATCCGGCCGCCTGAT
>PTKB01000088.1 GCA_002937555.1 Alphaproteobacteria bacterium MarineAlpha10_Bin2
ATCCTGCCGACCGGCTGCGGCGGCTGCATCGGGCTCGGCCCGGCCCGGCTGGAAGAAAACATGACCGGCATTTCGTCGACCAACCGCAATTTCGTCGGCCGCCAGGGGCCGGGCGCGCGCACCCATCTGATGAGCCCGGCGATGGCCGCGGGCGCCGCGCTCCATGGCTGCATCACCGACATCCGCAAAGGCTGAAGAGGGCCCATGCAACGGTTTGAAAAACTAATGGCCCTGGCGGCGCCCCTCGATGAGAAGAACATCGACACCGATCAATTGGTCCCGGCGCGTTTTCTCATGAAATCCCGCGCCGACGGCTATGCGCAATATCTGTTTTACGACCGCCGGTTCGATGCCGAAGGCGACGAGAAAGCGGATTTCATACTCAACCAGGCGCCGTTCCGCACCGCAAAGATCATCGTCAGCGATGCTAATTTCGGCTCCGGATCGTCGCGCGAGCATGCGGTTTGGGCGCTTATGGAGTACGGCATCCGCGCCGTTATCGCGCCGTCTTTTGGTCCCATCTTTCTTCGTCAATAGCCTAAAGAACGGTCTGTTGCCGCTGGTCATCGACGCCGAAATCGCCGCTCATCTGCGCCGCCAGTTGCATGCCGCGCCGGGTGGTGAAATCGCCATCGATCTCGAGCGCCAGGAAGTGACGGGCCCGGACGGTGCGCGCCACAGTTTCGACATCGCGCCGGCCCATCGCCACCGCCTGCTCGAGGGGCTCGACGACATCGATTTGACGCTCGCTCATGCCGACAAGATCACGGAATTCGAGAAGCGTCACGCGGCGGCGTGTAGCTGGTTATCTTAATCGCCGTATTTTTCGTCAAGCGCCGCAACTCTATTCAAATCCAACAATTCATTGAATTCGTCGAACGGCAGCATGCGCTCACCGTAGCCGAGATAGGTGCCGTTCCGTTTGATCTCGTCATAAAGCTCGATCAGGGTTTTCGAAACGGCGTAGAGCGCATCGGTGAAAAGCACGAACTTGTAGCCCATCTCGGCGATGCGCTCCGCCGGCAGCAGCGGCGACTTACCGCCATAGCACCAATTGTAGAGCGCCGGCTTTGCCACCGCGCCCGGTACTTGGGCGGCCTGGTCCTCGTCCTCCGGCGCTTCGACGAACACCACATCGGCGCCCGCTTCGGCGTATCTGTTGGCGCGTTCTATCGCCGCTTCGAAGCCTTCCACCGCGATCGCGTCGGTTCGGGCGATAATGACGAAATCGCCGTCGCGACGCGCGTCCACCGCCGCCTTGATTTTCTGTTCGAACGCTTCACCCGCGACCAGGCGCTTTCCCGCCATGTGGCCGCAGCGCTTGGGAAACACCTGATCCTCGATATGCACCCCGGCGAGGCCGGCGCGCTCCAACTCGCCGATCAGGCGTCCGACATTCAAGTGATTGCCATAGCCGTCATCACCGTCGGCGATCACCGGAAGCTCGGTGTTGGCGGCGATGCGCCCGGCCAAATCCACCGTTTCGCTGAGGGTCAAATAGCCGACATCCGGCAGCCCGAGATGGGAGGCCGACAGGTTGTAGCCACCGACATGCATCACTTCGAACCCGGCGCGCTCGACAAGCCGGGCGGAAAGCGCGTCATAGGCGCCGACGATCGGCACCAGCCCATCCTGGGCGATGAGCACCCGAAGCTTTTTCGTCACATTGCTCACGCTTCAATTCCCTATTTTTCCTTATGCCACCCGAGCTTAGCATCGCCGGTGCAGGGAGACGCAATTGTACGGATAGGATTGCAATTATGGGTTTTGCTGAAAAAGCAGCACTTGTGACCGGCGGCGCCATGGATGGTGGGTTTCTCGCCGCCGGGCTGATGCTGGACAAGGCGTAGCTAGTCAATTACCAACTGTCGCGCTTGGTGTATGATCGCCGAGCATCAGCCGCAACCCGATGGATTAAGACCATGGCAACTCAGTCTCTGCCGCGTGAAAACGCCATCAGTGAGATTTCGCAATTGCTCGGCGATCGCTTGACCACGTCCAACGCCGTGCGCGATCAGCATGCCAACGGCGAATGCGGCATCTATACGCCGCAGCCGCCGGATGCCGTGGCGTTCCCGCACAGCACCGAAGAAGTGGCCGCAATCGTCAGCATATGTGCCACCCATTCCGTGCCGATGGTGCCTTACGGCGTCGGCACTTCGGTGGAAGGCAATGTCACCGCGCCTTACGGTGGCGTTTGCATCGATATGAGCGAGATGAACGAGGTCGTTTGCGTCAACGAGTCGGATTTGGATTGCACCGTGCAGGCTGGCGTCACGCGCAAGCAGCTCAACCAATATCTCAAGGATACCGGCCTGTTCTTCCCGATCGATCCCGGCGCCGATGCGACCCTCGGCGGAATGGCGGCGACGCGCGCCTCGGGCACCAACGCGGTGCGCTACGGCACATTGCGTGAGAACGTGTTGGGTCTCACCGTGGTGCTGCCCGACGGCAAGATCATCAAGACCGGCGGCCGGGCGCGGAAATCCTCCGCCGGCTACGATCTGACCCGCCTCCTGGTCGGCTCGGAAGGCACGCTTGGCGTGATTACCGAAGTAACGCTCCGGCTCTACGGCATCCCCGAGGCGATCTCGGCGGCGATGTGCTCATTCCCGACCCTCGAAGGCGCCGTCAACACCGTCATGCTGACCATCCAATCGGGCATCCCCGTCGCGCGCATGGAATTGCTCGACGATGTGCAGATGGCGGCTTGCATGCGCTATTCCAAGCTCGATTACGCTCCCGACCACACGATCCTGTTCGAATTTCACGGCACCGAGCGCGGCGTCGAGGAGCAGGCGCAAATGGTCGGCGAGATCGCCGCGGATTTCGGCGGCTCCGATTTCCGTTGGACTAAAACCACCGAGGAGCGCAACGCGCTGTGGCAGGCGCGCCACGACGTGCTCTATGCCTGTTTCGCCCTTCGCCCCGGCTCCATGGTGTGGGCGACCGATGTCTGCGTGCCGATCTCGCGCCTCGCCGAATGTCTGCTCGAGACCAAGCGCGAGATCGATGAAAGCGGTCTGCTGGCGCCCATCGTCGGCCATGCCGGCGACGGCAATTTTCATGTCGGATTCCTGCTCGAGCCGGGCAATGAAGAGGAGCTCGCGCGGGCCAAGCGGGTCAACGACAACATGATCGACCGCGCGCTCGCCATGGGCGGCACCTGCACCGGCGAGCATGGTATCGGCATTGGTAAAATCGGCTATATGGAGGCCGAACATGGCGATTCGGTCGATGTCATGCGCATGATCAAGCGCGCGATGGATCCGCAAAACCTGATGAATCCGGGCAAGGTACTGAATCTGTGAGCGAGGCCGCAGCCGTTCAGCCGCGCCGCAGTCTGATTTTCACACCGGGCAACCGGCCCGACATGTTTCCCAAGGCGCTTCGTACCGGCGCCGACATCGTCACCATCGATCTCGAAGACGCCATCGCGCCGCAGCACAAGAACGAAGCGCGCGACAAGACCCTGGCATTGTTCGCCACCTGCCGGATACCGGCGGCGTTGAATGCATCGTGCGCGTCAATACGCTGCGCAGCGCCGACGGCCTCAAGGATTTGAGCGCGATCATTGCTGCCGATGCGCCGCCGCCGGCGATCATGCTGCCCAAGGTCAAATCGGCGGAAGAAATAGAGCTCCTGGACGAGCTCTTGACCGACAACTGCGCAGCCATCCGCTTTCACGTCATCATCGAAACCAATGACGGGCTCGACCGCTGTTACGCCATCGCACAATCGAGTGCGCGCATCGATTCCCTTCTGTTTGGTGCCGTCGATATGGCGGCGGAATTGCGTGTGGCCCCGGTCTGGGAGCCGTTGTTCCGGGCGCGCTCGCAACTGGTTCACGCGGCGGCGGGCGCAGGCGTGGATTTGATCGATGTGCCGTTCCTCGATCTCGAAGACATCGACGGCCTCCGCGAAGAGGCCGAACGTAGCGCTGCCCTCGGCTTCACTGGCAAGGGCGCAATTCATCCCAAGCAGATCGCCACCCTGAACGAAGCCTTCAGCCCGTCTGAAGCAGAGATCGATTATGCGCGCCGCGTCATCCAGGCTTTCGAGGAAGGCGATTCCGGCCTGGTCCTGATCGACAACAAGCTGATCGAAAAACCGGTGCTGCGCTCCATGTACCGCATCCTCGCGATCGCCGAAGCGGCGCAAAAAAGGCGCTGAGCGCCTATTTGCTGAGTTCGCGCATGGCCGAATCGAGGCCGTCCAGGGTGAGGGGGTACATGCGGTTTTCCATCAGCACCTGAATCATCTTGATCGATTCGCTCGAGTGCCAGCCGCGTTGCCGGAGTGGGTTGAGCCAAGCCGCTTGGGGATAGGCGCGTAGCAGCCGCTTGAGCCACAGCTCGCCCGGCTCCGCGTTGAAATGTTCGACGCTGGCGCCGGGATAGACGATTTCATAGGGGCTCATGAAGGCGTCGCCGACGATCACCACCTTATATTCCGAATTGTAGCTGTTGATCAGCTCCCAAGTGGCGAATTGTTCGCTGCGCCGGCGGCGGTTGTCGCGCCACACGTTCTCATAGAGACAATTGTGGAAGTAAAAATATTCGAGATGCTTGAATTCGCTGCGCGCCGCAGAAAACAGCCGTTCGCAACCCTGGACATGAGCGTTCATCGAGCCGCCGACGTCGAGCAGCAACAGCACCTTCGCCGCATTGTGGCGTTCGGGCACCATGCGGATGTCGAGCCAGCCGCCGTTCTTCGCGGTGGATTGGATGGTGTCGTCGATGTCGAGCTCGTTGAGCGCGCCTTCGCGGGCGAAACGGCGCAGCCGTCGCAACGCGATCTTCATGCCGCGCGTGCCAAGCTCCACTTCGCCGTCGAGATCGCGGAATTCGCGCTTGTCCCAGACCTTGACCGCGCGCCCGTGGCGGCCGTCGCGCTGGCCGATGCGCACGCCTTCCGGGTTGTAGCCATAGGCGCCGAACGGCGAGGTGCCGGCGGTGCCGATCCATTTGCTGCCGCCTTCATGGCGTCCTTCCTGTTCGGCCAGGCGCTCGCGCAGCGTCTCCATCAGTTTGTCCCAGCCGCCGAGCGCTTCGATCTTGGCCATCTCTTCTTCGCTCAAATTGAGCTCGGCCAGGCGTTTCAGCCATTCCTCCGGGAATTCCACCTCGTCATCTTCCGTCGAGATGCGCTCCAGGCCCTTGAACACATGGCCGAACACCTGATCGAAGCGGTCGAGATGGCGTTCGTCTTTCACCAAAACTGCGCGCGACAGATAATAGAATTCGTTGACGCTGTAATTGGCGAGGTTCTTGTCCATGGCCGCCATTAGGTCGAGATATTCCGGCAGCGATACCGGCACCCGCACTCGCTTCAGCTCACGGAAAAGATTTTGGAACAAATTGCTGCCCTCAGCGTTGTTCGCGCCGGTTGAGGAAGGCGAGGCGCTCGAACAGATGCACGTCCTGTTCCGATTTCAGGAGCGCGCCATAGAGCGGCGGAATGAGCTGCGAGGATTCGGTGGCGCGCAGATCCTCCGGCGAAATATCCTCGGCCATCAGCAGCTTCAGCCAATCCAACAGTTCGGACGTCGACGGTTTCTTCTTCAGGCCGGGCGCTTCGCGGATATCGTAGAACAGGCCGAGCGCCGCCGAGAGCAAGCGTTTCTTGATGTCGGGAAAATGCACCGCGACGATGCGCTCCATGGTCTCGCGGTCGGGGAAGCGGATGTAATGGAAGAAGCAGCGCCTGAGAAAGGCGTCCGGCAATTCTTTTTCATTGTTCGACGTAATGATGATGACCGGCCGCTGCGTCGCGCGGATGGTCTCCTTGGTTTCGTAGACGTGGAATTCCATGCGGTCGAGTTCGAGCAGCAGATCGTTGGGAAATTCGATATCCGCCTTGTCGATCTCGTCGATCAGGAGAACCGGGCGCTCGGGATGCACGAAGGCTTCCCACAATTTTCCCGGCAGCACATAGTTGGATATGTCGTTTACCCGTTCGTCGCCGAGCTGGCCGTCGCGCAGGCGTGCCACCGCGTCATATTCATAGAGCCCATGTTGCGCCTTGGTGGTGGACTTCACATGCCATTCGATGAGCGGTGCATCCAGTGCCTGGGCGATCTCGGCGGCGAGGATGGTCTTGCCGGTGCCCGGCTCGCCCTTGACCAGGAGCGGACGCTGTAATGTGATCGCCGCATTGACGCCGGCGTTCAGTTCCTCGGTGGTGACGTAAGTCTTGGTACCTTCAAAGCGCAACGGTTTTCTCCCATGATTTGGATTGGCGGAGCAGCATATGATCGGTGAAGGGCGATAACAATGCATGTGAAATCGGCCGCGGGCGTTGCCTTCGATACGGAATTTCCCATAGTCATTATTGGCGGCGGCGCTTGCGGGCTGACGATGGCGTTAACGCTGCGCGACGCTGGCGTCGCTGTGCTGGTGCTCGAGCGCGACCCCGCTCCGGCGGGCTCGACCGCACTGTCCTCGGGCTTCATTCCGGCCTGTGCGACGCCCTGGCAACAGGCGCGGGGCGTTGACGATACCATCGACCTCATGGCCGGCGACATTCAGGCGCAAGCGAAGGACCTGGCCGATCCCGACATCGTCGATCTCTGTTGCCGGCACTCGGGCCCGACCCTCGAATGGCTGACCGAAAAACACGGCATTCCCTTCGTTCTTATCGAAGGCTTTCTCTACACCGGCCAGCGCCGCCTACGCATGCATGCGGTGCCGGAGCGCACCGGCGCCGCGCTGATGGCGCGCCTTTTGTCCGCAGTTGAGGCGGTGGAGGCCGATATCCTGTGCGGCGCTGAAGTCTGCGATTTGTATGCCGATGGCGACGGCCGGGTACGCGGCGTCGGATTTCGCCGGCCTGACGGCAGCGAGGAGCGGGTGGGGTGCCAGGCGCTCCTCCTGGCGTGCAGTGGCTTCGGCGGAAACCGCGACATGGTGCGCCGCCACATCCCGGAAATGGCCGAAGCGGATTATTTCGGCCATGCCGGCAACCGCGGCGATGCCGTCCTCTGGGGCAAACAACTTGGCGCCGAGATCCGCCATATGGGCGCCTATCAGGGCCACGCCTCCGTTGCCGTGCCGCACGGCATTCTGATTACCTGGGCGGTGATGCGCGAAGGCGGCATTCAGGTCAATGCGGAGGGCCGGCGGTTCGCCGACGAGAGCCGCGGCTATTCGGAACATTCCGTCGACGTCCTTAGGCAACCCGGCGGCGCGGTGTGGGATATCTACGACGCGCGCATCCATGACCTGGCCATGGATTTCGAAGACTACCGCCAGGCCGAAGCGGCGGGCGCGGTGAAAACGGCGGCGGACGAGGCGGCGCTTGGCCGCTCTCTCGGCTTGCCCGAAGCTGCGCTCGGCGAGACCTTGGCGCTGGCGCGAAACTGGGCCGAAGGTGATGGCCAAGATCCGTTCGGCCGGCGCTTCGATGACAAACCGGTGCTCACACCGCCCTATTACGCGGTGAAGGTCGGCGCCTCGCTGTTTCATACTCAGGGCGGACTAGCCATCGACACATCGGCTCGAGTGTTGCGCAGATCGGGCGCCGCGCTGCCCAATCTCTTTGCCGGCGGCGGCGCGGCTTGCGGTGTCTCGGGTCCCGAGGTATGGGGCTATTCCTCCGGCAACGGCTTGCTGACGGCGGTGATGCTGGGCCGCGTCGCGGGCGAAAGTGCGGCGGCTCTGGTATCCTGACAACGAAACCTTCATTGGGGAGACAATAATGAACTTGGTGAAACCGGACGCAGTCGAGCGCGTCGCGATCCTCGGCGCGGGCACCATCGGCGCTTCCTGGGCGGCGCAGTTCCTGGCTCAAGGCATGGCCGTCAATGTCTGGGACCCGGCGCCCGGATTCGAAGCGCGCTGCCGCGCCTTCGTCGATACCGCCTGGCCCGCTCTCACCAGGTTGGGCGCGCCCGCAGAGGCGGACGAAAGCCGCATGGCGTTTTTCGACGACCCGGCGGAGGCGGTGCGCGACTGCCAGTTCGTTCAGGAAAGCGGACCCGAAGACAAAAACATCAAAATCGAGCTTTATAGCCGCCTCGATGACGCGCTCCCCGACGACGTCGTCATGGCGTCGAGCTCGTCAGGCCTCTTGATCAGCGAGCTCCAGGCCGGGCGCAAGGCAGCGGCGCGCTACGTCATCGGCCACCCCTTCAACCCGCCGCATCTGGTGCCGCTGGTCGAAGTCGTCGGCGGCAAGGAAACCGCTGCCGCCGCTGTCGATTGGGCGCTCGCTTTCTACAATGGCTGCGGCAAGAAGGCGATCCGCATCAACCGCGAGGTGCCTGGCCATCTGGCCAACCGGATTCAAGCAGCGATGTGGCGCGAGGCGGTGCATCTGGTCGACACCGGCGTCGCCAGCGTCGAAGACGTCGATATCGCCGTCTCTTACGGCCCGGGCCTGCGCTGGGCGTTGATGGGGCCAAACCTAATTCTCCATCTTGCCGGCGGCGACGGCGGTGTGCGCCACGCGATTGAGCATTTCGGGCCGGCGATGGAATCCTGGTGGAAGGACCTCGGCAGCGCGCCGACGATTTCGGACGCAGCGGCGGAAAAACTAATCGCCGGCGTGGAAGCCGAAGCGACGGGCCGCTCAATCGGCGATTTGGTCGCCGAGCGCGATCACTTGCTGATCTCGCTGTTGGAGATGCTGGCGCGCGAACGCGGCCGGACCTAGCCATGGTGCCGGCCTCAGACAACAGCGTCACCGTCCCGGCCGAAATACTGCGTCGGCTGGTCAGCGATATCTTCGCCGCCGCCGGCTGCTCGGCCGCGGAAGCCGGGCGCATCGGCCATTATCTGACCGAATCCAACCTTTCCGGCCATGAAAGTCACGGCGTTCTCCGCGTGCCGCGCTATCTCCACTGGCTGCGCGAAGGCAAGATAGCGCGCGACCAGAATGTCGCCATCGTCAGCGAAAGTGATGTGCTGGCGGTGCTTGACGGCAATTACGGATTCGGCCAGACGGTCGGTCCACAGGCCGTGCGCCTCGGCATGGAGAAGGCGAAATCGAGCGGCCTGTCGCTGATCGCGCTGCGCAATTCCGGCCATCTCGGGCGCATCGGCGATTGGGCTGAGATGGCGGCGGCGGACGGGTTCATCTCGCTTCATTTCGTCAACACCTCCGGCGTTGGCCTGCTGGTAGCGCCGTTTGGCGGGGCGGAGCGGCGCATGTCGACCAACCCGGTCTGCATTGGCATCCCCAACCACGACGGACAATCGCTGGTGCTCGATTTCGCCACGTCCGTCGTCGCCGAGGGCAAGGTGCTGAACGCGCTCGGCGGCGGCAAGCCTCTGCCGGCCGGGTCCTTAATCGATGGCGACGGCACGCTTTCCACCGACCCGGCGCTGATTTACGGCGTCAGCGAAAGCACCCAGCCCTTGGATGTGCGCTCGGGCTCGGGCGCGATCCGCGCCATGGGCGAGCACAAGGGCTCGGGCCTTTCGTTTATGTGCGAGATCTTGGCCGGCGCCTTGACCGGCTCGGGCTGCTCGACGCCCGGCACCGAGCAATTGGCGAACGGCATGCTGTCGATCTACATCGCACCCGAATTTCTCGCAACGTCCGACGGTTTTGCCACCGAATTGCGCGACTATGTTT
>PTKB01000089.1 GCA_002937555.1 Alphaproteobacteria bacterium MarineAlpha10_Bin2
CACTTCGACCGGCTCCGGTTCCGGAATGGGTTCCGGCTCCGGCACAGGCGCCACTTCGACGATGGGTTCCGGCTCTGGTTCGGGTTGCGGTTCGGGCGGCGCCTCGACGACCGGTTCCGGCTCGGCCTCGGGTTCGGGCTCGGGTTCGCGCCGGACCACACCCGCAATGTCCTCTTCCGCCACAATCGAGACGAAAATCGTTTCTTCCACCGATTCGGAATCGTTCCCGAACAGGGACGGCAGACCGAGCACCGCGGCGGCGATCACGCCGCCATGCAGTGCCCCGGAGAATATCCAGCCGCGCCGGCCCATCGCCTCTAATTGTCTCCTTTGTCGAGTTTGGTAACGAGCGCCACCTTCTTGAACCCGGCGCGGTTTACGGTGCCCATCACTTCCATCACCCGGCCATAGGGAATGTCTCTATCGGCACGCATGAAAATCCGCACATCGGTGCGGCGCTCGGAGATCGCCATCAGCTTGGGCACCAAATCGCCCAGTTCGACCTCGGTTTCCTGCAGGAAAATGACATTGTCCTTGGTGATGGTGATGGCGAGCGGTTCGTCATCGCCGCTAATCGGCCCGGCTTCGGTTTCCGGTAAATCCACTTGCACGCCGACGGTCAGCAGCGGTGCCGTGATCATGAAAATGACGAGCAGCACCAGCATGACATCGACGAACGGCGTCACGTTGATCTGGCTTATCGGCGCCCGGTGATGGCGCCGGCGCCGCCGGCCCTCGCCATATTGCAGATCGGCGCCCATTACGTTACGCGCTCCTCAAGCTGGCGCGACATCAAGGAGCGAAACTCGGTGCCGAAGGATTCGAGACGCCCGCTATAGCGGTCGAGATCGCCGCTCAGCTTGTTGTAGGCCACGACCGCTGGGATCGCCGCGACCAGGCCGAGCGCGGTGGCGAACAGCGCCTCGGCGATACCGGGCGCGACCACGGCGAGCGAGGTGTCCTTGCTGGCGGCGATCGACTGGAAACTGTTCATGATGCCCCACACGGTGCCGAACAGGCCGACGAACGGCGCCGTCGAGCCGACGGTGGCGAGAAACCCGAGATATCTCTGCAACTGATCCAACTCGCGGTCGAGCGTCACGTCCATGGCGTGGGCGATGCGCCGCTGCAGGCCTTCGACGCGGGTGGCTTCGAGTTGCTGGCTACCGTCTTGCGAAAAGCGCTGCCATTCGCGCATCGCCGATTCGAAGAGGCGCGACATCGGGTGCATCGACTGTTGTTGGATGCTCTCATAAAGCTGCTGCAACGAACCGCCGGACCAGAACATGGTCTCGAAGGCCGCCGCCTGGCGCATGACGCGGCGATAGCGCATCACTTTTTCGAAGATGATCGCCCAGCTCCAAAAGGAAGCGACGACGAGCAGAATGATCACCGCCTTGACGATGATATCGGCCTCGAGGAACAGTTGCCACGGAGAGAGACTATGCGCGACGGCGCCGGCGCCCAATTCCATCGCGGTGACGAGATTATTGTCCATATTTCAAGAACCTGTTCCTGCTTGTTGTTGTGGACCGTGGCGCAAGGCCTCAAGAGCGGCGCGGAGATTTGGCGGGAAGCGCGCCGGCGCGCCGGCCTCGTTGATGCAGGCGAGCTGTAAATCGGCGTGCACCAGCGTTTCGCCGTCCCGGCGTACGGTTTGCTCCGCCTCCAGACTTGCCCCTTTCAGGGCGAGGATGCGGGTGTGAATTTCGAGCCGATCATCGAGCCGCGCTGGCTTGCGGTAGTCGAGTGTGCAACGTCGGACGATGAACAGAACGCCGTCCGCTTCGCGCATGCCGCTGTGATCGATTCCGGCGGCGCGCATCATTTCGGTGCGCGCGCGCTCGATGAATTTTAGGTAATTGGCGTAGTAGACGATCCCCGCCGCGTCGGTGTCTTCGTAATAGACGCGCAAGGAATAGATGAATACATCGCCGGCCAAACGCCCCGCGGCGGCAGGTTCCGACGCCGGCTTGCGGGCGGCGGCGGTGCTACTCATCGCCGCCCTCATCTATCAATTCGAATTGGGAGGAGTCCGGTTTGGGAACTTCCAATCCCAAATGGCGAAAGCCATGCGCCGTCAGGGCGCGGCCGCGCGAAGTTCGCTGTAGGAAGCCTTGCTGGATGAGAAACGGTTCGATGACCTCCTCGAGCGCGTCGCGCTGCTCCGAAAGTGCCGCCGCGAGGGTTTCGACGCCGACCGGGCCGCCGCCGTAGTTTTGCCCGATACAGCGCAAATAACGCCGGTCGAGGGAATCGAGGCCCTGTTCGTCCACTTCGAGGCGGCCCAATGATTCATCGGCCACGGCCGCATCGACCTGGACCGTGCCGGCGACGGCGGCAAAATCGCGCACGCGGCGCAACAGACGCACGGCAATCCTCGGCGTGCCGCGCGAGCGTTGGCCGATTTCCCGCGCGCCCTCCCGGGTGAGATCGAAATTCAATTTGATCGCATTGCGCCGGACGATCTCCTCAAGCTCTTCGGCGCCGTAGAAATCGAGCCTGAGCGGAATGCCGAAGCGCTCGCGCAAGGGCGTCGTGATGAGCCCGGTGCGGGTGGTCGCGCCGATCAAGGTGAACGGCGGCAGATCGATGCGCACCGAGCGCGCCGCCGGCCCTTCGCCGATGATCAGATCGAGCTGGCGGTCTTCGAGCGCCGGATAGAGGATTTCCTCGACCGCTGGGTTAAGGCGGTGGATTTCATCGATGAACAGCACGTCGCGGGTATTGAGGTTGGTCAGGATGGCGGCGAGATCGCCGGCGCGCGCGATCACCGGGCCCGAAGTGGCGCGGAAGCCGACGCCAAGCTCGCGCGCCACGATTTGCGCCAAGGTGGTCTTGCCGAGCCCGGGCGGGCCGTAAAACAGCACGTGATCGAGCGCTTCGCCGCGGCTGCGTGCGGCCTCGACGAAGATTTGCAGATTTTGGCAAATCGTGAGCTGGCCGATGAACTCGTCGAGCGTTTGCGGGCGCAAACTAACTTCCGCGCCATCCTCATTCTTGGCCTCGGGAGAAACGATGCGCTCGTCGCTCATGCGCTCAGCTCCTTAAGGCCGGCCTGGATCAGCGCTTCGATCGAGGCGTCGTCGCCGAGATTTCGCGCCGCGCCCGCAACCGCGCCGAACGCTTCGCTCTGTCGATAGCCGAGATTGACCAGCGCCGAGACAGCGTCGCCGGTCGGCGTTCCGTGTTCGCCGGAAGCGCCGCCGCCGATCGCCACCGCCATGCCGTCGACCGGCGCCTTGTCTTTCAATTCGGTGATCAGGCGGTCGGCAAGTTTGGGGCCGACGCCGGAGACGCGGGTCAGCGCGCCGCGATCACGCGCGGCGATGGCGAGCGACAAATCCTCCGGCGACAACAGGCCGAGAATGGCGAGCGCCATTTTCGCGCCGACGCTTTGGACCTTGCGAAGCAAGCGGAACCATTCGCGCTCATGGGCGTCGAGAAAACCGTAGAGGTGAAACTGGTCCTCGCGCACGACAGTTTCAATTTCGAGCGAGATCGCGGCGCCGGGGCTCGGCAAAGCGGCCAGCGTGCGCCCGGCGCAAAATACCAGATAACCGACGCCGCCGACATCGATCACCGCCCAGCTCTCACCGGTGGAATCCAGCTTACCGTTTAGTTTTGCAATCATCCGGGCGCCTCAGACGGCCTCGGCCCTGAGGGTCGGCCAATGGCTGCTGGTGGCGGCGTGGTGGGCGTGGCAAATCGCGACGGCGAGCGCATCGGTCGAATCCGCGTCCACCGGCGCACAGCCCGGCAGCAAATGTCGCACCATGACGCCGACCTGCGTTTTATCGGCGTGGCCGGCGCCGACCACGGACTTCTTGATCCGGTTGGGCGAATATTCGGCGACGCGGAGGCCGACCAGCGCCGGCGCCAGCAGCACCACGCCGCGCGCCAATCCGAGCTTGAGGGTGGAGCGCGCATTGCGGTTGACGAAGGTTTCCTCGACGGCGGCTTCGTCGGGCGACCATTCGGCCAATATCTGCGCCAAACCGTCGTGGAGTTGGCGCAGCCGCTCGGCCATATCGAGTGCCGAATCCGTCTTCACGGAACCGTTGGCAAGATGACGCAAGCGGTTGTCTTCGGCCTCGATCAGGCCCCAGCCAGTGGCGCGGAGGCCCGGATCGAGTCCGATGTAGCGCCGGACTCCGGTCATGCCGAGAGCTTTTGCATGACGTCGTCGCTGACTTCGAAATTGGCCGAGACGTTTTGCACATCGTCGCAATCGTCCAACGCCTCCATCAGCTTGAACAGCGTTTCGGCGGCCTGCTCGTCGATCGGAATTGTGGTTTGCGGCTTCCAGATGAGGCCGGCGTTTTCGGGCGCGCCGAAGCGCTCGGTGAGCGCCTCGCTGACGTCGCCGAAGTCATCGGGCGCGCAGGAAATCTCATGGCCGTCATCGTCGAATTCGCAGTCGCTGGCGCCGGCTTCGAGGGCCGCTTCGAACATCTCGTCGGCGCTCGCCGCTTGGGTCGCGTAGTGGATCGAGCCGACGCGCTCGAACATGTAATTGACGCTGCCCGATTCACCCAACGCGCCGCCGTGTTTGTTGAAGATCGAGCGCACTTCGGCGGCGGTGCGGTTGCGGTTGTCGGTCATGGCGTCGACCAAGAGCGCAATGCCGCCGGGGCCAAAACCCTCGTAGCAGAGCTCGTCGTAATTCTCGCCGTCGCCGCCGCCCTGGGCCTTTTTGAGAACCCGCTCGATATTTTCTTTCGGCACGCTTTGCGCCTTGGCGGCGGCGATCGCGGTGCGCAGCCGCGCATTATGTTCGGGATCGGGCGTGCCTTGGCGCGCAGCAACGATGACCTCGCGTACCAGTTTGGCGAAGCGTTTGGCACGCCTGGCGTCTTGAGCTCCCTTGCGATGTTGAATATTGGCCCATTTTGAATGTCCAGCCATCTTTGCCTCGATACGCTATTTAGTGACGCAGTTTCGCTAGCATACCAAATCTCGTGTAATTTCACAGCCTTAGCAATAGTCAAGCAATGTGGCCGAAATTGGGCGGCAGCGCCTTATGGGCACGGGAACATCAGCGCCAGGGCCTGGACCGCACCCAATGCCGCCGGCAGTTCCAAGGCGTCCGGATGCTGCTCGTAATAGAGCCAGACGCCGCGGCCGACTTTTTCCGGCGGCGCGTTCTCGGGGCAGAACAGTGGCACCTCGCCGCCAGCCAAGCCGGCCTGGTGCAGATCGATGATGCCAGCGAGATAGGAGAGACAGACATGCGGCGCGGCGCCGCCGCAGGCCTGGTGCAGCGCTTCGCCGCTGGTCGATTCATAGGCGCCGGCCGGCGACATCGGCGCGAACGCCAGATAGACCGCGAGGCCGAAGCCCCCGCAAGCCGCCAACAAACGCGTCACCATCATGTGCCTTTTCCTATCCGTCAAAGCGATCGGCGCGAAACCTGAGGCGGGTATAATCAGTCAACCAACGGCCATCTGGGCAGAGACGCGCGCGGCACAGCTCCTCCGCACGCGCCATAATTTGCGCCTCATTGCCGGGCGGCGCCGCAGCGAGAAAATTCTGGCCGAACATGCGTATCCAATCGCTCAAGCCGTTGGGGCAATTGTCGAGCGGCGTCGGGCGGGCGAAATAATGCAAATGGGTGACGTCGAAACCGCCCGCTTCCAACAGGCTGACATAGGCCCCGGTGCGCGGAAAATACCACGGGAATTCGACCGCTTCGCGCGCCACCGACTGCTCCGCCAGGGCTTGGTAGAGCGCCTCGGTAATGGTCATCACGTTGCGGTGCGCACCCATCTCGGCGACGAACCGGCCGCCCGGTCTGAGCGCCCGAGCGACGCTGGCGATCACCGGCTCAGGCCGCTTCATCCAATGCAGCGCCGCGTTGGAAAACACCGCGTCGGCCGGTGTGTCGATGGTGAAGTCTTCGCCCGTCGCACAGATGAACCGGATGTCCGGATGTTTCTGCCGCGCCAGTGCGATCATCTCCTGATCGGCGTCGATGCCGATGACATCGCACCCCATTTCCGCAATCTGCGCGGTGAGTTGGCCGATGCCGCAGCCGAGATCGACGATGCGCTCACCCGGGCTCGGCGCCAACAGCTCGACCAGCCCGGCGCCGAATTCGGCGATGAAGCCGAAGGACTGGTCATAAAGAGCTACATCCCAACCTTGATTGCTTGCGGCGTCGTTTTTCGTCACGTGGTGGCGTCCCCATGCGCTTCAATCTGTTCGAACGGCCCGGCTTGGTGTTAAATAGGCTCAAATCACCGTGCCGTCACTATGGCATTAGATGACGGATCGCGGTCCACCACCCGCTGGAGGATGCATGGCGGCGCGAACAGAAACGTTTGAAGCGACGGTTGAGAGCCGCTCGCACCCCGAGCTCGAGGCCGGGACGCGCCAATTGCTGGCCGAGTTCCGCCCCGTGGTCGAACAGCGCATCGACGACGTCATCGCCGAATTTCTGAAATATGTTTCGGCCTGGCCGGAAATGCGCTTGCTGACGCAAAGCGCCGAAGGCATTGCGTGTCTGCGCCGCGAACAGGGGCGGCATCTGTTGAACCTGTTTTCGTGCCAGTTCGACGACGGCTATTTCGCCCGCGTCAGCCGTATGGGCCAGGCGCATGAAAAGGCCGGCCTTGAGCCGCGATGGTATTTGGGCGCCTATGGCCATGTGTTGAAAATACTGGTCGAGCTGGCGATCGAGCATTGTGGCGACGATGCGGCGCGCCTGCTGGCCACCGTGAGCGCGATCAACCGGGTTGTCGAAATCGACATGGCGAGCGCCGTAGCGACGATCGATGAAAATGCGCCGCCCGCTGTTACCACGGCGCCGGTCATGACGCCGCCGGCCGGCGTCGAAGACATCACCAAGGCCGTGTTGTCGGCGGACGTCGCGCGGGCGCGTAAATAAGCGCTCCGAACGCCGCGCTCAATCCGGCATGGCCGGCGCGAGAATGCCGCCGATACGCACCGGCGCGACCCGTGTCGCCAGACCCGTGCCGTCGTCGGTCTCCACGTAAAGCGCCGCCAGCGTGCCGTCGTCGAGGACCGGCGCAAATCGCTTGCCCGGCATCTTCTTCGTGAAACGTTCGATGACCGGCGCGATCTCCATGCCGATCACCGAGTTGTAGGCGCCGCACATTCCGATATCGGTCATGAACGCGGTGCCGCCGGGGAGGATCATGTGATCCGCCGTCGGCACATGGGTATGAGTGCCGGCAGCGAGCGAGGCACGGCCATCGACAAAACGCGCGAGCGCCTGTTTTTCACTGCTCGCCTCGCCGTGAATATCGACCAGGATGGCGTCGACCGTGGCGCCAAGAAGGTAGGGCTCCAACAAAGCATCGAGACTCGCGAAGGGATCGTCGATGGCGTCCATGAACAGCCGGCCCATCACCTGAATGACCAGGACCTTGCGTCCGTCGGCCAATTCAAACAGGCCGCTGCCGTGCCCCGGCGTGCCCGGCGGATAATTGGCCGGGCGAATGAGCTTGGCGTCGCCTTCGATGTAGGAGACGGTTTCGCGTTGGTCCCAGGCGTGATTGCCGAGGGTGATCGCGTCGGCGCCCAATTGGTAAAGCGCTTGGCAAATCTCGCCGGTGATGCCGAACCCGCCGGCGGCGTTTTCGCCGTTGACGAGGACAAAATCGAGCTTCAGCGCCTCACGCAACTCTGGCAAATGATCGTTCAGCACGTCGCGCCCGGCACGCCCCATCACATCGCCGCACATCAATATTCTCATTTAGCGTCCTTTTGAATTTCGCCGGCGAACAGCATGGCGCCGCGTTCGGTGACGATCCAGTCCAGCTGTTGGTCGCGCGTGCCATGTGGCACGCGTTCGACCAACTGTTCGGAAAACGCCATACCGACCGCGAGGACCGGGCCGTCAGCAGCGCGGAGGTCGGCCAACGCGCCGTCATAATACCCGCCGCCATAGCCGAGACGGAAGCCCTCGGAATCATAGGCCAGCAACGGCACCAACAGGAGGCTCGGCGTGAGGACGGCTGCTTCCTCGGTGGGTTCGGGAATGCGGAAAGGGCCTTCGAGCATCACCGTGCCGGGGCGCCATTCGCGGAATATCAGGACATGGCGCTTCTTGTCGACAAAGGGCAGCGCACAGCGGTAGCCGGCGCCAGAAAGGCGGCGCATCACCGGCATGACATCGAATTCGTCGCGGATCGGCCAATAGCCCGACACAATCGCACCCGGCGCCACCGGCACGTTGGCGAGGAAATGATCGGCGGCGCGGACGCCGGCGCCCGGGCCGCTCTGGCGGTGCGCCAGGCGTCGGCGGGCGCCGGCATATTCGCGCAGCGCGTTCTTGGCTTGCCAAACGGCGTCTGAACTATTCACGGCAAGAGAAGTCACCTGGCGGGGTTAGTGAATAGAATCTAACATATGGCGCCCATACGATCCCCTATCCCGGTTTCTCGGCAGGAGACCGGACGCCGGCGGTGCGGTGCCATCGTCAAGGGCGTTCGACGCATCGAGAAACCGGGATAGAGGACCCTTCGGGCGGGTTCCCAAGTCCACCGGCTGCGTTGCCCGATGCTTGCGATGTATCCGCATCGCTGCGCATCGGGCGCCTATCCGGGTGAACTTGGGAAGCCGTCGTATGGGTGCCATATGTTGGATTCTATCCACTAGTAGGCCGAGTAACCGCGGTCGACCATGACGTTTGCGCCGGTCACCGGGTCGGCATCGCTCGAGGCGAGGAATACGGCGGTGCCGGCCATTTCCTCGGGCTGCAGCCAGGGATTTCCTGCGCCGAAGCGTTCCTGCAGAGCGCGCGTGAAGTCCTCGCTTTCCTCGCGGTATTCCTTGTTGAGGTCGGTCTCGATGCAGCCTGGCGACAGCGTGTTGACCTGGATATTGAAGGGGCGGAGCTCAAGGCAGAGCGAGCGCGTCAGCTGTTTGATCGCCCCCTTTGAGGCACAATAACCCGACGAGCCCGGGAAGCCGTCCTCGCCGAAGATCGAGCCGATATTGATGATCTTGCCGCCGCCGCGAGCCTTCATATGCGGCACCGCCGCTTGGGCACAGAAGAACGGACCCTTCAGCGCGGTGTCGAGCTGTTGGTCCCACTCTGCCTCGGTCGTCCCTTCGAGAGGTGTGAACAGGTAAAGGCCGGCATTGTTGATGAGGATGTCGACGCCGCCAAACTCGGCAACCACGGCCTCGACCATGACGTTGATCTCGGCAGGCTTCGTAACGTCGCATTGGAACGCCTTGGCGCGGCCACCCTTTGCCGTGATGGCGTCGACCACCTCCTGAGCGGCATCGGCGCGCGCGCGATAGACGACGGCGACAATTGCCCCTTCGGCGCCAAAGCGCAGACAATACCCGCGGCCCATACCGCGCGATCCCCCAGTGATTATCGCGACTTTGTTCTGCAACCTGCCCATTGTTCACTTCCATTGATCGCGCGCCTTCGCGCCGGCGACACGCCCCAATGCTGCGACCATATCACATCGGTGCGCAGGCTCGATTCCAAACATCGAATGAAGTGTCCTGCCCCCTTATAACCGTGCCACATCTTCGTAGAAGATC
>PTKB01000009.1 GCA_002937555.1 Alphaproteobacteria bacterium MarineAlpha10_Bin2
TCGCCGCCGACCTCGGTCCACGCCAAGCCGGTCGTCACGCCGATCAGATCTTCCAATTCGGCTTCGCCGTAGCGGTATTTTTTGACGCCGGCATATTTCTCGAGATTACGTTTGGTCACGCGCACGCGGTCGACACCTTTGGAAACGATTTCGCGCGTTGCCTTGCGCGTGAGGCGGGCGATTTCGCGCTCCAGATTACGCACACCCGCTTCGCGCGTGTAGTAGCGAATGAGATCAAGCAGCGCGTCGCCTGAGATCGACCATTCTTCCTTCTTCAGGCTGTGCTCGCTCGTCTGTTTAGGAATCAGATGACGCCGGGCAATCTGCACTTTTTCATCTTCGGTGTAACCCGGAATGCGGATGGTCTCCATGCGGTCGAGCAGCGCCGGTGCCATACGCAGAGTATTGGCCGTGGTGATAAACATCACGTCGGACAGGTCGTAATCGATCTCGAGGTAATGATCGTTGAAGTTCGAGTTCTGCTCGGGGTCCAACACCTCCAGCAGCGCCGACGAGGGATCGCCTCGGAAATCGGCGCCCATCTTGTCAACTTCATCCAACAGGAATAGCGGATTGGAGGATTTCGCCTTTTTCATCGACTGAATGATCTTACCCGGCATCGAGCCGATATATGTCCGGCGGTGGCCGCGAATTTCCGCTTCGTCGCGCACGCCGCCCAACGAAAAGCGAACGAAGTTCCGCCCCGTGGCGCGCGCCACGGATTTGCCGAGCGATGTCTTACCGACACCGGGCGGGCCGACCAGGCAGAGGATCGGACCCTTCAGTTTTCTCGTGCGCTGTTGAACTGAGAGGTATTCGAGAATGCGCTCCTTGACCAGCTTCAAGGCGTAATGATCCTCATTGAGGATCTTTTCGGCGAGGTTCACATCCTTGTTGATGCGGGTGCGCTTCTTCCATGGAATGTTGAGCAGCCAATCGAGATAATTGCGCACCACCGTCGCTTCCGCCGACATTGGCGACATGGTGCGCAGTTTCTTGACCTCGGCTTCGGCCTTCTCGCGCGCTTCCTTGGAGAGCTTGGTTTCTTTAATGCGGTCTTCATATTCGGTCGTCTCGTCGCGGCCATCTTCGCCCTCGCCAAGCTCCTTCTGGATCGCCTTCATTTGCTCGTTGAGATAATATTCGCGCTGGGTCTTCTCCATCTGACGCTTGATGCGGCTGCGAATTTTTTTCTCGACCTGCAAGACTCCGATCTCGCCTTCCATCAGGCCGCAGACCCGCTCCATCCGCTCGGTCAGTGAGACGACTTCGAGGAGCTCCTGCTTTTCCTCAAGCTTGATCGACAGGTGCGATGCGATGGTATCGGCCAGTTTTGCCGGATCGTCTATTTGATTGACCGAAACCAGAACTTCCGGCGGCACCTTCTTGTTGAGTTTTACATATTGCTCGAACTGCGCCAGCACCGAGCGCGACATGGCCTCGACTTCTTGCGGATCGCCATCATCGCTGGCGATTTCCTCGGCGCGCGCCTGGAAAAAATCCTCATTGTCGAAAAATTCGATAACCCGCGCCCGCGCGCCGCCTTCGACCAGCACTTTCACCGTGCCGTCCGGCAGCTTCAACAGTTGAAGAACGGTGCCGATCGTGCCGACGCTGTGAATGTCATCGGTGGTCGGATCATCCTGGGAAGCATTCTTTTGGGCGACCAGAAGGATTTGCTTGTCGTCTTTCATGACATCTTCGAGCGCGCGAACGGATTTTTCGCGTCCGACGAAGAGCGGCACGATCATGTGCGGAAACACGACAATGTCGCGCAGCGGCAAAACCGGATAACGCGGATGTTCAGTGGCTTCAAGCATCGGATCTCATCACTTATAACTCAAAGTTTGCACCGCCCAGGATAAGCGGAATGCGTTGTTCTTAGGTGGGAGCCTTGCCCGGCCCGGTCAAGTCCCCACGAAAAATCGACCGGGACGCGCTTATGAGGCGGAGGAGCTGGCGTCTTCCGTTCGGTCGGCGTAAATCAGCAGCGGTGTCGCCCCACCATCAACCACTTCCCGGTTAATGACGACCTCTTCAACGGTGTCATAGTTCGGCAAATCGAACATCGAATCGAGCAATATAGCTTCCAAGATTGAGCGCAATCCGCGCGCGCCGGTCTTGCGGGCGATCGCCTTGCGCGCGATGGCGCCCAGGGCGTCTTCGGCAAAGGTTAAATCCACCTCTTCCATATCGAACAGTTTTTGATACTGCTTGACCAAGGCGTTCTTGGGCTCGGTTAAGATTTCGATCAGGGCGCCTTCGTCCAAATCCTCGAGAGTCGCGATCACCGGCAGCCGGCCGACAAACTCCGGAATCAATCCGAATTTGAGCAAATCTTCAGGTTCGATCTCTCTCAAGATTTCACCGGTCTTGCGCTCTTCGGGGGCGCGCACATCGGCGCCGAAGCCGATCGACGTCCCGCGGCCGCGCTGGGCGATGATTTTCTCCAGACCGGCAAACGCGCCGCCGCAAACGAACAAGATGTTCGTAGTATCGACCTGCAGGAATTCCTGCTGCGGGTGTTTGCGCCCGCCTTGCGGCGGCACCGATGCGACCGTGCCTTCCATGATTTTCAACAGCGCCTGCTGCACGCCCTCGCCCGACACGTCACGGGTAATGGACGGATTGTCGGATTTGCGCGCAATCTTATCGACCTCGTCGAGATAGACGATTCCGCGCTGCGCCCGCTCCACGTTGTAGTCGGCAGACTGTAATAGTTTCAAAATGATATTCTCGACATCCTCACCAACATAGCCGGCTTCGGTGAGCGTCGTGGCATCGGCCATGGTGAACGGAACGTCGAGGATGCGGGCGAGAGTCTGCGCCAGAAGCGTCTTGCCGCAGCCGGTCGGGCCAATCAGCAAAATATTCGATTTCGCTAGCTCGACTTCATTGCTGGTGTTGCCATGGGCGAGGCGCTTGTAATGATTGTGCACGGCTACCGAGAGCACCCGTTTGGCATGTTCCTGGCCAATGACGTAATCCTGCAATACCTCGCATATTTCCGCCGGCGCGGGAACGCCATCCCGGCTCTTGACGCGGGAACTCTTGTGTTCCTCACGGATAATATCCATGCAGAGTTCAACGCATTCATCGCAGATAAACACGGTGGGACCGGCAATAAGCTTGCGCACTTCATGCTGGCTCTTGCCGCAAAAAGAGCAGTAAAGCGTATTTTTCGAGTCGTTACCGCTGGACTTATTCATGCCCACTCCAGTCACTTCCGCCCCGCAGGGGGCCGCCACTCACCTCACCTATCGCCGTCAGCCGCAACAGCGCCTTCTTGCGATGGCCATTGATCCGAATCGAGGGTCGCACTCGGTGGTGCTATTTGTCTAGCCTATTCTGACGCGACCCATACTGCCTTAACGGTTGAAGGCAGCCTAGCGTCTCGCCGATAAAAAACGGTTAAGGCTAGCTTTCCGGCGTCGATTCGTCCGTATCATCGCTCACAATGCGGTGAACGACCACATCGTCGACGATGCCGAATTCCTTCGCCTCCTCGGGTGTCATGAATTTATCTCGTTCGAGGCTTTTTTCAATTATATCAATGGTTTGATTTGTGTGCTTAACGTAGATATCGTTCAGCCGGCGGCGCAACGCCAGAATTTCCTTGGCGTGAATTTCGATATCGGTGGCCTGGCCCTGAAATCCGCCCGAAGGTTGGTGCAGCATGATACGTGAGTTCGGCAGGGCAAAACGCTGGCCCTCGGTGCCGGCGGCCAACAGCAGCGAGCCCATGGAAGCGGCTTGACCGATGCATAGAGTCGCAACTGCGGGGCGAATATATTGAATGGTGTCGTAAATCGCCAATCCCGACGTCACCAACCCGCCCGGTGAATTGATATAGATCGAAATGTCTTTGTTGGGGTTTTCCGATTCGAGAAACAGCAACTGCGCGGTGATCAGGCTCGACACTTCGTCCTGCACGGTGCCGGTCAGGAAAATAATACGCTCCTTCAGAAGGCGCGAAAAAATATCGTACGAGCGCTCTCCACGATTGGTTTGCTCAACCACCATGGGGACGAGTGTATTTGCGTAGGTGTCAATGATATCGGCCATTGCCGCTAATTCTCCTTCAGAGCCTTTGGCTATTCGTCTTTCGCTGCAGGGGTCGCCGAATTCGCTGCTTTTATTCCACTCTTGGCACTCGTGCTCTTGCTTTTAGCGGCAGTCTTTTTCTTGGTTGTCTTCTTATCGCCGGCCGGCTTTTTCGCAGCCTTTTTCTTTGCCGCCGGTGCCGTGGCTTTCTTGCCGGACGCCTTGGCATCTCTTTGTTTTTTCTCGCTCTTCTTCTCAGCCGGTTCTTCGTCCGGGTCGCGGAACAATTCTTCCGGGTCGACAATGCTTTCCTTCACGTCCGCCAGCTCAGTCAGGAAGGCAACCACTTTGTCCTCGAAAACGGGTGCACGGAAGCGTTCCAACGCATTCGGATTGGAACGATAGAATTCGAGAACCTGCTGCGGATTGGAAAATCCGCGCGCCGATTCCAGTGCGGCATTGAGAAGGTCGTCGCGCTCGATCGTGATTTCGTTCTCGCGGCCAATTTCCGAGAGAAGCAAACCCAAGCGGACACGCCGTTCGGCGATCTGCCGATATTCCGCTTGCGCCTCCTCCTCGCTTTGATCCATCGCTTCCTCGAACGTCGATTCGGACTGCTCCAAATCGCGCTTGATTTGCGTCCAAATGGTATCGAATTCCTGATCGATCATGCCGGCGGGCACGTCGAATTCATAACGCTCCGCCAGATCATCGAGCAAAGAGCGCTTCAATTGAGCTTTGGAGGCTTCGTCAAACTGTTGATTCAAGCGCTCGCGCACCAGATCCGTTAGCGCGGCGAGATCGTCCAGTCCCTGGCGCTTCGCCATTTCATCGTCGATCACCGATTCGGTGCGTTCGCGAAGTTCCTTGACATCCACTTCAAACACAGCCGGTTTGCCGGCGGCTTCTTTCTGCGGATAATCTTTGGGAAATTCGACGTTGACTTGGCGATGCTCGCCTTGCTTGACGCCGATGAGTTGGTCCTCGAATCCGGGGATAAAGCTGCCGCTTCCAATCTCGATTTCGAAATCCTCGGCGGACGTCCCTTCCAGTTCGACGCCTTCGATTGTGCCCTTGAAATCTATCAACAAGGCGTCGCCGGTTTCGGCGCCGCGCTCTTCTTCGACGGCCTTAAACTGTTTGTCCCCTTCGGCAATACGCTTGAGGCCGTCATTCACCTTCTCGTCATCGACCTCGGAAACCATCCGGGTGAGCGAGAGCTCCGACAAATTGCCGATTTCGATCTCCGGCAAGACCTCCATGTCCATTTTATATTCGAGATCCTTGCCGTCGCTGTAATCCGTGATCTCGATCTTGGGCTGCAGCGCCGGGCGCAATTCGCGCTCCTCGATCGCTTTCTGGGAGCTTGTTTGTATCGTGCGCTCCAAGACTTCTCCCAGGACGGCCGGGCGATATTGGCGGCGGATTATGGAGAGCGGCACCTTGCCCGGGCGAAACCCCTTCATCTTTACCGTTTTGCTCAACTCAATCAGGCGGCCTTCGACCTCCGCTTCCACATCGGATGACGGCACGACGATCGTAAATTCCCGCTTTAACCCTTCCGATAGGGTCTCATTCACCTGCATGGCTCACCGCTTCTCGATCCATTCGAACTACGCTAACTGTCATTCGTTAAGTTTTGGTCCACTCGCACCGGCTGAGAAGTGGTGCGGGCGAAGGGACTCGAACCCCCAAGGCTTTCACCACGTGGTCCTAAACCACGCGCGTCTACCAATTCCGCCACGCCCGCGCGCGTTCATCTCATGGCGTTTGATTACTCTTCCTGTGCCGGGCGACGCCCCGGCGGGAGCCATATAGCATAAGAAGCACCCAGGAAGGCAACAACAAGTCAATTGGGCAGTTGCGTTATCTTTTGCGCCGCGGCAGCAAGGATTTTACCGCGCTTGAGGCGACGATGCGTTTTTCGCCCTTGAACGCCTCGTGATTGGCTTCGATATCGCCCGGTTTGTAACGATAATTCACCATCATTCCAAAGGATTGGCGCATTCCCTTCTGCGAACTGTCGGCAAGAAAATTTATCCGCTCGATCCGCGCGCCGTTGCTCAAATGAAAGCGTGCGACCTTGTCGACAGGCTCATCTGATGAATCCCGCTCGTTCAGCAAGTAAGTTGCGGCGAGGCGAATTAATGGTGCCCGCAGGATCTCCCGGGTTTTTTTGTTACGCTGCCAGGGCGAGGCCAATAGGGCAGATAAGCTTTCTTCGTCTTCAAATTGGCCGCCGAGCTCATCTTTCAAAGCGCGAAGTTCTGCTGCCGTCAGAATGGATGCGCCTTCGGTTTCAACCTGGCTTTCCAACCAGTTTCTAAATCCCGGCATCGGGGACAGCGTCGCTGCGGTCTTGATCGCCGGCAACTCCCGGGTCACGTCATCGAGCACGCGCTTGATCAGAAAGCCGCCGAAGGAAATTCCGCTCAAACCCTGCTGAGCGTTTGATATGGAGTAAAAGATCGCCGTATCCGCCGATGTTTCCGATTTTCCAGTTTTGCCGGCATCGAGCAATTCCTGAACATTGTCAGCCAGACCCTCCACCAACGCCACTTCGACAAAAATCAGCGGCTCCTCCGCCATATTGGGGTGAAAGAAGGCGTAGAATCGCCGATCTGCGGAATCCAGGCGGTGTTTCAGGTCTTGCCACGAACGAATTGCATGAACCGCTTCATAATCCGCAAGTTTCTCAAGCAGTCCTGCCGGCGCGTTCCAAGTAATCCGCTGCAAATTCAACAGCCCGACATCGAACCAAGAAGACAGCAATTCCTTCAAATCCGCGTCCAGCGCCGCCAGATCCTGATCGTCACCTTTGACCTCGCGCAGCTCCGCCCGCATGTCGACAAGAAATTTCACGCCGTTTGGCAAGGCGCTGAATTGGCGAAGAAGGTTCATTCGCGGGGCCACGAGCGCCTTGCGCAAGCGCCGGGCGGCCGCCGTTCGGCTGGCCTGGTCAGATGCCGCAAGCAACGCGTGGGCGGCATCATCCAAGTTTTCATCCGCGACGCCGAAGCGCGCCAAGAGATTCATAAAGCGCTTTCTCCCGACGGCATTGAGCGACAAATATGTGCGCCCCAAATCGGCGGCGCGCGCCCTGGCCGATACTTCGCCGCCGCGGCCTTCGAGGCAGGCAGTTATTTGCCGCTCAATGCGCTCTGAATCTTCCGGCGACAAATCGGCCCGCACCGCGCCGGTCAGCGCCACGCGGGCAGAATCCGTCATCTCGCGCCAGGCGTTGCGCAGATTGGTCAGGGTCCGGTCGACCAGGGCGCCGGAGGTATTGGTCGCGTTCATGGCGCACCACTTTCTCGCGCTGCCATTCGTTTAAGAACGGCGAGTTCGGCGGGCAGTTCTTCGGACATGTCCTCGGCGATCAGTCCGGGGCCGAAACGGCCCGCCGCGGCGCCGTGAAGCCACACCGCCGCGCACGCCGCCTCAAAGCATTTCATGCCCTGGGCCAGCAGTCCCAACGCGAAGCCGGCTAAGACGTCTCCGGCGCCGGCCGTCGCCAATTCGGCCGGCGCATTGGCGTTGACCGCGGCGCGACCGTCAGGCGCAGCAATCACCGTATCTCCGCCTTTCAACACAACCACCGCCCCGCTTTGCGCCGCTGCCGCGCAGGCGCGCTGTACTTTGCCGGCATCCCCATTTCCCTCACCGTTTTCGCCAAACAAGCGGCTGAATTCGCCCTCATGTGGGGTTAATATTGTTTCTGAATGAACTTCGTTAAACAATTGATTTGGCGTTGTTTCAAAGGATGTCAATGCATCGGCATCGAGAATGCTAGCGCGTTTCGCGGCGAGGATGGCCGAGACCCGTTGGCGGGTGCCGGCGCCGACGCCGCAGCCCGGGCCAATCAGCACCGCGTTCTTGCGTTTGTCGCGCAACTGTTCGTCCAATTTCTCGAGTGGCGCAATCATGACGGCGGTCAATTGCGCGGCGTAAACTTCGAGCGACGCTTCCGGTGCGGCGACTGTGACCAGCCCGGCGCCGATGCGCAAAGCGCCCCGAGCCGCCAACCGCGCGGCGCCGGAAGTAGCGCCAGAACCGCCGACCACTAAGGCGTGGCCGCGATCGTATTTGTGCCCGCCCGGGTTTGGCCAGGGGTAGCTTTGCAGCCAGGCGGCAGGATTGTTTTCATGCAAATCCACGCCTTGCTGAGCGACGACACTGTCGGGAATGCCGATATCGGCGCAGACGACTTCGCCGGCGCATGAGCGGCCAGGCAAGAGAAGATGGCCGGGCTTGCGCCGGCAAAATGTCACGGTCAAGGTTGCCTGAACGGCGCAGCCCAAAATTAATCCGCTGTCGCCATGCACTCCGCTCGGTACATCCACCGCCACGCACGGGATGCGGCGTCGGTTGATCTCCTCGACCGCGTCTTGCACGGCGCCATCCAAGGCGCGGCCAAGCCCGGCGCCGAACAGCGCATCGACCACCAATTCGGCATCGGCGAGGATGTCGGGGTTTAGGGCCTCGGTCGCGCCCTGCCAGGCGGCGGCGGCGATGGCGGCGTCTCCGGTCAATCTTTCCGGCGTCCCGAGCAAAGCCAATCGCACGGGCCATCCGGCTTCTTTCAGCAAGCGGGCCGCGACGAAGCCATCGCCGCCGTTGTTTCCCGGACCGCACAGCACGGCGATTGGGCAAGGCTGCCAGCGCTTGCGGATTTCGCGCGCGATTGCTTGCCCGGCGTTTTCCATTAGCTGGATACCCGGCGTCCCAAGCGCAATGGTTGCCGCATCGCAAGCGTACATTTGCTGAACGGACAGGAGTTCGAATTTGTTCATAGGGATGTGGACCAGCTATCAGGTTCCGGCAGGCGCGACGTTTCCGGTGCGGTAGAGATTGACACGCCTTGCCTGTTCGAACTCGAAATAATTTCCCGTGCGGCCCTGCTCGAAAAGAGCCCTGACATGCTCGTTATTTATGTCCTCGACCGTTAACCCGGTGTCGTAGACCGCCAAGACGCCGGCAACGAAGGAATCGAAATCGGGAAACTGGCGCTTTAGGCCATAATGAATTTCGCGCGCAGACACAAAGACATCTTGCGGCATCCTGAGAAGTGCATCCAGCGCCCACGCCCGTTCGGCACTTTGGTCATGAAACATGCGCACCATGTCATCATAAGGGCCGCTCGTATCATAGTCGCCGACAAAGAGAAGCCCGTTATTTTCTTTCAAGACACGGCAAGCTTCGGCCAGGCAATCGTCCATATCATAGGCTTCGACGCGGCTCAGGAAGTTCAACATGATCACGGCGTCCACCGTGCCGTCGTTTTGCGGCAGGTTTTGCGCGAAGCCCTCCACGAGTGTCACGCCCTGCATACTGCCCAAGTCTCGATTTTTCCGTGCCCGCTCGGGATCGGCATCGACACCCAACACCGATGCCCCGCGCTTTGCCAAGGCAACCGACAGCCCGCCGTCGCCACAGCCGACATGGACGATGCGCCGGCCCCGAAGCGGAACCAAGCGCTCCAACGCTTCCCTATCACTGCCGAACTGCAATTGCTCCGGGGTCATTCGAGCCCACCATTCGCGAAAGGACGGTAACCCTACACCCATTTTAAGACGGCGGCTGACCCAGATAACTCACCCATGCCAGGCTTTTTCGTTTACCGCCGGCGGACGCGCGCACTAGGTTCACACAGTCACGCGATGTTCAGAATTAATATTTGCAATGAATCGAAATGCCGTAACCTTGCAGACTTGCACGACCGCGTCGGAAACCGCCGCGGCAATCCGCTCCGGCGTTTCAACAGCCGAAGCTGAGGTGCGAGAGGCGAAAGTCCGTATTGCCGCCAACGAAGAGCAGATCGGCGCATGGCAGCATTTGAACTGGGAACTGGCCACCCGGCAGGCGCGCGCGATCGACCGGGCCGGTCCGCAGGGCGCCTTGGCCGGGGTCCCAGTCGGGATCAAAGACATTATCGATACCTTCGACCAGCCGAGTGAAAACGGCACCGAGGCTGACCGCGGCCGGATGGCGGATGCGGACGCAACGGCGGTGGCGCGTCTGCGCGCGGCCGGTGCCGTCATCCTCGGCAAGACGGTCACCACGGAATGCGCCTGCGGCGCTTCACGCGGCACGCGGAACCCGCATGATTTGCAGCGCACGCCGGGCGGTTCCTCGAGCGGATCAGCCGCTGCCGTTGCCGCCGGTATGGTGCCGCTTGCGCTGGGTACGCAAACGGCGGGATCGGTGATCCGCCCGGCCGCATTTTGCGGGGTGTGGGCGATGATTCCGAGCCTCGGAGCCGTTCCCTGTAGCGGCGTGCTGAAACTTTCCGAAACCCTCGACCATGTCGGCGCCTTTGCCAACTCGCCGATGGATTTGGCGCTCGCGGTCGACGCGATGTCGGGCGATGACGGCAGTGATCCATACGCCATGGGGCAGGCCCCGACACGGCTCGTCGCAGCGCTTGCTGGAAAGCTCGCGCCGCCGCGCCTCGCCTTCCTGCGCGGCCCGACATGGGGAGAGATGGAACCTGAATGTGCCGCGCGGTACGAACAATTGGCCGATCGGCTGGGTGCCGCACCGCGCGACATGGGCGACGAATTTGCCGATATCGTGGACGCGCATCAGACCGTCATGTTTGCCGAAATCGGCCATAATATGTGGCCGCTCATGGTGCGCGCCGGTCCGCTGCTTTCCGGCATGATGCGCGGGCGATTGGTGAAGGGGCGGAACATCGGCGCCGATGATTACTTGTATATGCGAGCGCGCATCTACGCTATGCGGATGAAGTTTGCAGATGTCATGAGTGATTATGACGCGGCAATTACGGCGCCGACGCCGGGCGAGGCACCACTCGGGCTGGAGAGCACGGGGAGCCGTTTGTTGACCCTCGCCTGGACAACGCTCGGGGTCCCGGCCGTCAATGTGCCGGGCATGACCGGTCCCCACGGCCTACCGCTCGGCGTTCAAGTGGTCGGCCGTCGCGGCGACGACGCATCCGTTCTCCGCGCCGCCGCGTGGCTCGGGCAAACTCTCGCGGGCATGTGAATGTGCTATCTTGGCAAGCGCCATCAGCAGCAATTGCGACGGAGATGACAGCTTCCCATGGATAGTTTCGCACTCGCCCATGCGTCCGGCACGGAATGGAAATCGATCACCGAGAAGTGCCTGGCGGACCTGAGCAACCCGGAAGCGCGACCGGGATTCGAAATGCTGGGCCTGGTTTACATGACCGACAGCCTGGCGGGCGACGCGGGCAATATCCTGAAACTTCTTCGCAGCCGGACGGGCATCTCCGATTGGGTCGGCAGTGTCGGCATGGGCATCTGCGCCACCGGCCAGGAATATTTTGATGAGCCCGCGCTGGCGGTGCTTGTCGCCGAATTGCCGCAAGACGGATTCCGCCTGCTCGAATTGCAGGACCGCCCGGATGCCCTGCCGCCCGCGATTACCGAATGGGCGCAATCCCGGGAAAGCATGTTTGCGGTCGTCCATGCCGATCCGCGCAACACCGATACTCCGGAGATCATCGCGGCGCTGGCCGACCAATTGAACGGATTTCTCGTCGGCGGGTTGACCTCTTCACGCGGCGAGCTTGCGCAAGTTTCCGGCAGTGTGTGCGAAGGCGGCGTATCCGGGGTCTTGCTGGCCGAGGACGTGCCCGTCGTCACGGCGCTCAGCCAAAGTTGCATGCCGATCGCGACGCAACACCAAATTACCGCGTGCGACGAGAATGTCCTGATCGAGTTGGACGGCCGCCCGGCGCTTGAAGTATTCAAGGAAGATATCGGCGAATTGCTGGCGCGCGATTTGCAACGCGTCGCCGGGTATATATTTGCCGCCCTACCCATCGCCCATTCCGATACCGGCGACTATCTGGTTCGCAACCTGACGGGAATCGATGTCGAGCGGCAACTCCTGGCAATCGGCGAAACTGTCGAAACCGGCCAATCGATCCAATTTTGCCGCCGCGATGCCGAAGCCGCAGAGGCCGATCTGGTGCGCATGCTGTCCGACCTGAAGAAACGGACGGACAAGCCGGCAAAGGGCGGTCTCTATTTTTCATGTTTGGCGCGCGGCCCGAACATGTTCGGCGATGCGTCGCAAGAATTGAAAATAATCGAGCGTGAGTTGGGCGACGTTCCGCTGGTAGGTTTCTTTTGCAATGGCGAAATATCGCACCGCCGTCTTTACACCTACACCGGCGTGCTGACGCTCTTTACTTAGGGCTGGGACAGCCATGAAATCCTACCGCAAGGAATTGACCTTCAATCTTCCGGAGCGCATGGCGTTCGTGAATATCACGCCGGAGGTCCGAGCCTGCATCGAGGAAAGCGGCATCACGGAAGGCCTGGTGCTGGTCAATCCGATGCACATCACCGCCTCCGTGTTCATCAATGATGACGAATCGGGCCTGCACCGGGACTACAAGAAGTTTCTTGAAGACCTCGTTCCCCATGAGCCGATTTCACAGTACCGCCATAACGACACCGGTGAAGACAATGCGGACGCGCATATCAAGCGCCAGGTCATGGGCCGGGAGGTCGTGGTCGCGCTCAGCAATGGCGATCTCGATTTCGGCACTTGGGAGCAAATTTTTTACGGCGAATTCGACGGTCGGCGGAACAAGCGCGTGCTGGTAAAGATCATTGGCGAATGAGCCGCGCGGTCGGCGATAGCGGCACGATCGTTGTTCTGACGGGCGCCGGAATTTCGGCGGAATCCGGCATCGACACGTTCCGAGATAAATGCGGCATCTGGGAGCGCAATCGCATAGAGGATGTCGCTACGCCGGAAGCCTTCGCCAAAGACCCAGTGCGTGTTTATGAGTTTTACAACGCCCGGAGACGGGCGCTGGGCGCGCCGGACATTCAACCCAACGCGGCTCATGACACGCTTGCGCTTCTCGAGGGGCAAATGCCGGGGCGCGTATTGATCGTGACGCAAAACATCGACGACCTGCATGAGCAGGCGGGAAGCCAAAACCTCATTCATATGCATGGCGAATTGCGCAAGGCGCGGTGCGGCGCGTGCGGCGATGTACGCCCGCAGTTGGACGATCTTGGGCCGGATGCGGTTTGTGCGAATTGTGAGAGCCGAGGCGCCATGCGGCCGCATGTTGTGTGGTTCGGCGAAATGCCGCTTGAGCAGGATCGGATTGCCGTGGCGCTCGATGCCTGCGCGCTGTTCATCTCGATCGGCACGTCCGGAAGCGTGTACCCTGCCGCCGGGTTCGTACATGACGTGAGAATGCTGGGACGGGCGCATACGGTCGAGCTCAGCCTGGAACCGTCCCTGGGCGAGAGCCTGTTCGAAGAGCGCCATTATGGGCAGGCGAGCCAAATTGTGCCGCTATTTATCGATCGATTGTTAGCCGGTGAAACTAATTTCGGCCCCTCTTGAACGATAGCAAGATAGTCCCCACATCAAGTTCAGGCGGTTGCCATGACGGGACCGCCATTAACAGGCGGGGCCGATATGGCTCGTCTGAAGCGCCATAACGGCCCGCCAAGATATTGCTCAATGGAGGATATCCAATGCGTACTGCTTATGACTTCTCCCCCCTGTTCCGCACCGCTGTCGGTTTCGACCGCATCACCCGAATGCTCAACAATTCGGTCCAGTATGCGGATAACGACCTTTCCTACCCGCCTTACAATATCGAGCAAAGCGGCGAGGACGATTACCGCGTCACCATGGCCGTTGCTGGATTTCGGCAGGAAGACGTCGATGTCGTTGTGCACGAAAACACTTTGACGGTGACCGGTCGCGCTCAGAACCAGACCGATAACGACAGCAAGGACCTGCTTTACCAGGGTATCGCCAGACGCGCATTCGAGCGGCGCTTCCAGTTGGCGGACTATATTAAGGTGGTAAACGCGGGCCTTGAGGACGGCTTGCTCACCATCGATCTCACCCGTGAAGTGCCGGAAGAGAAAAAGCCACGCAAGATCGAAATTCGCGGCACGGCAAAACTGGAAAACAAGGCCGCCTAAGGTTGCTGCCCAGACTGTACCGGACCGGCTCTCGCCCCGAGGGCCGGTCCCACGCTTTCCAGATGCTTTACGAAAAAGCCTTGAAGGTAATGATCGTAAAGGTGTCGCGGACGCCGGAAAGGGTCTGAATTTTTTCCGTCACGAAATGGCCGATGTCCTGGTCGTCGCCAAGATAGGACTTGATGAGCAGATCATATTGTCCCGAGGTTGAATAAATTTCCGAAACCTGCTCGATTTTCTCGATGGCGCGGTCGGCGACCTCATAGGCCTGACCCAACTCGCACTTCACCATCACGAAGATCGCTTTCAACTCTTCCCTCCCCGCTTCGGCCTGGACGGCTCACGTAGAAAATCCGGGAAATGATCCCCCATCCCGATCACTTTGTCACTATCCCCGCTCGTGGCGCGGCCGTTTCCAACACTGCGCTCACTATCTCTCGCGCGATTGGGCCGTGCGCCGTTGCCTGAGGAAGTCCGTGCCGGTATTTTCTCTGAGCCGTTATTTTTCGACTCCGAGCGACGGCCCCGGGTACTGTGACGGCTTTCCTTTTTCTCGTGCACAATTGCGTCGGACTTCGGTTCACTTTTTTCGGCGGCTTGGGGCCGCTCTTCAACTGGCTCCGGTTCCTGATTGCCAATGTCGCTGAGCGGGCGAATTGGAACGTTAACCCGGATAAGCTTAGCAATCGCATCGACATATTTGGCGTCTTCAGACGTCACCAAGGTGATCGCCCGGCCTTCGCGGCCGGCACGCCCGGTTCGCCCGATGCGATGGACATAGGATTCCGCGTTGTTCGGGACATCGAAATTAAACACGTGGGACACGCCCTGAATATCGAGCCCGCGCCCGGCAACGTCGCTGCACACCAACAGCTTGATGTCCCCGTTCTTGTAAGCGGCAAGGGTTTCCGTGCGGCGATGCTGCGCCATGTCGCCGTGTAACTCTTCCGCCTCGAAGCCGTGCCGCCTGAGAGAATTGCGCAACACGGATATATCTTTTTTGCGGTTGCAAAAGACCAACGCGCTCTGCACATCCTCGCCGGCCATCACCTTGCGCAACGCGGCGCGCTTCTCCTTCGGCAATTTGGGCACCGATATCATGGTGTGAGTGACACCTTGGGCGATCGACGCGGGCGGCGCGACGCTCACTTCTTTCGGGTTGATCAGAAAGGCGTCCGCCAAGGCGCGGATCTCTTTGCCGAGCGTCGCGGAGAAAAACAGGGTCTGGCGAATGCGCGGCAACAATTCGACGATGCGCGTGACATCGGGAATAAATCCCATGTCGAGCATGCGGTCGGCCTCGTCGATGACCAATATTTTGACGCCGCCGAGCATCACCTTGCCGCGCTCGAACATATCGATGAGGCGGCCCGGCGTGGCGATGATCACGTCCGGATCCTTCGCCAGAGCACGCTGCTGGTCGGGCATGGATTCGCCGCCGATCAAGACGGCTTGGCCGAGCTCATGAAATTTATTGTAAGTGGTGAAATTTTCCGAAATCTGTTGCGCCAACTCCCGCGTCGGAGAGAGCACCAAGGCGCGCGGCATGCGCGCGCGTGCGCGTCCCTGCGAGAGGATGTCGATGATCGGCAAGGAAAAAGCGGCGGTCTTTCCGGTTCCGGTTTGCGCGCAGCCGAGCAAATCCCGTCCCATCAGGACGAGTGGAATCGATTTTTCCTGAATCGGCGTCGGCTGCGTATAGCCGGCGTCCCCGACAGCCTTCAACAGCTCCGGGCTCAGGCCCAAATCGTCAAAACTGATTGTGTCTTCAGTCACCGTTGCTCGGCGCTCCGGCCGGCTGGGTCTAATTTTACGCGCAATCGAGCCGCCCAGCCCGCATTGCACTGCTATAGACCAGCAAATACTCGGATCGATTATTGGGGAGAATACTTAACAAAGCATTGCGACTGTTCGGAAGGTCTTTGTGCTCACTTGCCAATCCCGGCCGAAATGCGGGGCGGCAAGCCTTACCGCATATTGTCATCAAAAGCCAACTCGTTTCCGCAGTCTCTTCATGCCATGCGCCGGATCTCTTGTCTCTGCTTCAAATATCAAGGTCCGAAACAAATCCCGCATGTTCGCGGATAAAGGCGAAACGCGTCTCCGGCTTTCGTCCCATCAGGTCCTCGACACGGCGCGCCGTCTTCTCTTCCTCGCCTTGCGGGATGGACACTTTCAGCAAGGTCCGCCGCTTGCGGTCCATCGTGGTTTCGCGAAGCTGCGCCGCCGGCATCTCGCCCAGCCCCTTGAAGCGGCTGATCTCGACTTTGCCGCGCCCCTTGAATTCGCCCTTTAACAATTCATCCCGATGGGCATCGTCGCGGGCATAGGCTGTCTTGTTCCCTTGCGACAAGCGATAGAGTGGCGGCTGCGCCAGGAACAGGTGACCGTTTTCGATCAGCTCATGCATTTCGCGGTAAAAATAGGTCATCAGGAGCGATGCGATATGCGCGCCGTCGACGTCGGCGTCGGTCATGATCACCACTCGCTCGTAGCGCAACGCACTTTCATCGTACCGCCCCCGGGTGCCGCAGCCCAAGGCTTGAACGATATCATTCAGTTCCTGATTGGCATGCAATTTATCGCTGCTGGCGCTGGCAACGTTAAGAATCTTGCCGCGCAAAGGTAGTATCGCCTGGGTTTTGCGGTCTCGCGCCTGTTTGGCGGAACCGCCGGCGGAATCGCCCTCGACGAGGAATATTTCGGTTCCCTCCGCGTTTTTATCGCTGCAATCGGCCAGTTTGCCGGGGAGCCGCGCCTTGCGCGTCGCGGTTTTGCGTTTGACCTCTTTTTCTTTGCGCCGGCGCAAGCGCTCTTCCGTGCGCTCCAAGGCGTAGGCCAAAAGCAAATTGGCCGAGGCCGGGTCGGCCGATAGCCAATGGTCAAAATGGTCGCGCAACACCGCTTCGACGAGACGGCTGGCCTCTGCATTTGTCAGCTTGTCTTTAGTCTGTCCCTGGAACTGCGGATCCTTCAGGAACACCGAAAGCACGACGCAGGCGGCGCCGGTCACATCTTCGGCGCTCAGCTGCTGGGCACGGCGGTTTGCCGTCAATTCGCCGTACGCTTTCAACCCGCGCAGCAGGCCGGAGCGCAGGCCGGCTTCATGGGTGCCGCCACTGGGCGTGGCCACGGTGTTACAATGCGAGTAAAAGAAACCGTCTTCGTCCTCCGGCCAGGCAATGGCCCATTCGACCCGTCCGGAGCCACCGTTGAGATTGGCTTCGCCGGCGAATGGCCGCTGCGTCGCGGTCGCCCGTTTGCCGACTTCGGCGGCGAGAAAATCGTTCAAGCCATTAGGAAAATGTAAAACCTCCTTTTCCGGCACGTCGTCTTTCGCTGCTAGCAATTCGGGCGCACAGGACCAGCGAATTTCAACGCCGCGGAACAAATAAGCCTTGCCGCGTGCCATACGGAACACGGTAGCCGGCCGAAACTTGTTGTCGGCTCCGAAAATCTTGGCGTCCGGATGAAACGTAATCATCGTGCCGCGGCGGTTATTCACCTCTCCCTTGGATTTTAGTTTTTCCTTCGCCACGCCACGCGAATAGCTTTGGCGCCACAGATTCTTGTCGCGCGCCACTTCGACGGTCAGTTCATCGGAAAGCGCGTTTACCACCGAAAGCCCGACGCCGTGCAATCCGCCCGAGGTCGCATAGACCTTGCCGCCGAACTTGCCGCCCGAATGCAGCGTCGTCAGGATGACCTCAAGTGCGGATTTGTTCTTAAACTTCGGGTGCGGATCGACCGGGATGCCGCGGCCATTGTCGCGCACGCTGGCGGTGCCATCCGCGTTCAACGCCAGTACGATCCAGCTGGCATGGCCGGCGATCGCCTCATCCATGGAATTGTCGAGCACTTCCGCCAGCAGGTGATGCAAGGCATGCGAGTCGGTGCCGCCGACATACATTCCCGGGCGCCGGCGCACCGGCTCCAAGCCCTCGAGAACTTCAATATCGTCTGCAGTGTAATCTCTGTTTACATTAGTCTTACGGGCCGTTATCTTGGCTTGTTTACGCGAGCGGTGTGCGGACGGAGCTTCGCCTTTTTTAGATGGTTTCGCCATTTTCCCGACGGTCATATCCGTCGCCTCGTCTGTCGCGTATTCAAATAGATCCAATGCCTTGGCCATGCGCGCACCTTTACCGATCGATTCATGTATAGGGTATGCGTGGTTCAATTGACAACGAGATATAGTGCCTTAATGGTAATTTTTCGATCGTTTGCTTCATTTGCTCGGCTGACGATTTTGACCACGGTCACCGCGTCGCTGTGTCTCGCGGCGGTAATTTCCGGCCGCGCCGAGGAGATTTGGTATCCAGTGCCGCGCCCGAAGATCGATGGCGATAAGGCGTTGCTTCGGGTGGCCTACGCTGTCAATCCGAGCTTTTCGCACATGTCGGACGCCCAACTTGCCATTCTTCTCGCCGAAGCCCGGCAGGTCACCAGGGATCATTTCGGAATTGAATTAACATTTAGCCAACCGGAAATAATTGGCATCTCGGATCTGTTCGCCCTCAGACCCAATGTCGCCGACGATGAAGTTTTGGAGTGGGTCTATGATTTCAAGGGCGATAGCGGAAATCGCGATTTGCTCGTCGAGGACCTGCTTGAAAGATTGCAAACCAACGACAGCCAATTGGACGAAATATATGCCTTTGCCGCGCCGCATCTAACTTCCGCGCCACTGAGTGCAACCGCGGAGGGCTTCGCCGTGGCTTTGACCGAAACGCTGCTCAACCGGCTCAACGTTTGGCGCATCATTCCGGCAAATGACAGGCGCGCCGTGATCGACGATACGGTTTACAACGAGTGGACCTTTTGGGACACGTTGGCGCATGGCGCCCTGCCCTACGATATCGCCATCACCAACCAGTTGGTGGCGAGCGCCGAATATTACGGCATGGACGTCCATTCCGCGCTGCGCGGCGGCATTACGGTGGGCACGACCAGCTATAGCCGCGATGGCCCGTTTCACACTTACGCTTTTCTCAGCACCTTTCCGTTTTCGAACGACTATGTTCCGATCGTCCAGTTGCGCGGCGGCGCGCGATATGACGAAGAGGAAGCGGCACGTCTGGCCGGTGCCTATCTGGCGCATGAAATTGGCCATGTTCTTCTGCATCTCGGCCATCCCTTCAACCAGTCCGCCTGCGTCATGAATCCCGCCCAACTCCTCGATTTTCGGGCTTGGCAGAACAATTTGGACGCGGAACGCTGTGCGCTGGGTTCATCAGCGGAAATGGTGCCGGGCGCGGCAAAGCTGTCCTACAACGCCGCTTGGGTTCTGCAATAAACTAAATTTGACGGGCAGGTCTCTGTACGATCTCCTACACTGGGCCGGCGTGCGCGTAGGGAGTGAAGCAGCATGGATAGCCAACAACTTCGCCAAACCGGCGAAGATTATCTGATCCGCAGTTCGCTGTTGTCAGATGTCGTCGCGGCGGCGGGCGGACCGGTTTTCGTGCGCGCCGAGGGCAGTCAGGCCTGGGATCGCGATGGTAACTCCTATCTCGATTTCAATTCGGGCCAAATGTGCTCCTGGCTCGGCCACAACAATCCGCGTGTGACCGAGGCCGTGCATCAAGGTCTCACGCAACTGACCCATGCGTCGTCGGTCTATTACAATGAACCGCAGGTGCGCCTCGCCAAGAAGCTTGCCGAGACGCTGGATGCGCCGCTCAGACGCTCGCTGTTCATTCAATCGGGCGCCGATTCGAACGAGGCGGCAATTCTGTTTGCACGCCGCGCCACCGGGAAGAGCGGGATCGCCGCCCTGCACCTCAGTTTTCACGGCTATACCGACGTATCGCGCGCAATGAGCTACATCGCAGCCGCGCCCAACCACGGGCCAACGATCCCCGATCTCTATGCCATCCCCACGCCTTACGCCTACCGCTCGCCAATTGAAAGCGACGGTGAGGACTGGTGGGAGGCGCTGTTAGACATTTCGTTCGATACCTTGGACCGGCAATGCGCCGGCAATCTCGCCGCCATTATTGTCGAGCCGGTGATCAGCGCCGGCGGGGTCATTGAGCTTCCGAGTGGATATTTGCAGGCCCTCAAGGAGCGCCTCGAGGCGCGCGGCGCGCTGTTGATATTCGACGAGGCGCAAACCGGCCTCGGCAAGCTCGGCGATATGTACGCCTATCAGCAACTGGGCGTCGTGCCCGACATCATTACGGTCTCCAAGCATTTCGGCGGCGGGCTGCCGATCAGCGCCATGGTGACGACAGATGAAATCGAGCAGAAGGCGTTGCGAGGCGGTCTTTCGTTCGGACATTCTCATTCTTCCGACCCGATCGGCTGCACGGCGGGCCTCGCCAGCCTCGAAGTTATCCTCGAAGAGGATGTGCCGGCCAGGGCTGCAGCCATCGGGACCTATTGGCAGGCGCGCATGCGCGATTTGCAGCAGCGCTACGAGTTGATCGGCGATGTGCGCGGGCGCGGCTGTCTGCAGGGCATCGAGCTTGTGCGCGACCGCGCGAGCAAGGAGCCGGCGGCCGAGGAAGCCAACGAAATATTCCGTATTTGCATTCAGGAGGGCCTGCTATTTTCGGTGCGCGGCGCGCATGGCAATGTCGTGCGCTTCGTGCCGCCGGTGACGACAAGCGAAAGCCAGATCGACCAGGCCACCGACATTCTCGAAAACGCGATTAGGCAGGTCATGTGAAATGGCGCTAAAGGTCCAGGTATTCTTCGATTACGTCTGCCCCTATTGCTTTCTCGCGGAAGGCCCGCTCAACGAAGCCGTGGCGGAGCTTGACGGCGAAGTGGCGGTCGAGTGGATGCCGTTCGAATTGCGCCCCTACCCGACGCCGACCTTGGAACCCGAAGGCGATTACCTACAGAGCGGTTGGCGGCAATCTGTTTACCCGATGGCCGAGCGCATGGGCGTCCACATTGTTCTGCCGCGCGTTTCACCCCAGCCCTACACGCGGCTCGCTTTCGAAGGCGCGATCGCGGCGCGCGATCAAGACAAGGCCCACGCCTATAACCACCGCATGTTTACCGCTTTCTTTCAGGACGAATTGGATATCGGAGATGCCGACGTGCTTAGCGATTGCGCGGCGGAAATCGGCTTGGACAAAAAGAATTTTCGCGCGGCGTTGGAAGATGGTCTCCACCGCCAGGAGTGTGAAGAACAGCTGCGCCTCGGCCGCGACAAATTGGCGATAAATTCGGTGCCCACATTCGTGATCGACAACCGGCTCGGTATTCCCGGATTGGTGCCGAAAGACGCCCTGGTCTCGGTATTTCGCGACCAGTTGGCCGCGGCGGCCGAGTAACGAAATGCATCTATCGTTCGGCCTGACGTCGGCGCGGGCTTGGATCCCATGCTAATCGCGTTTTCCCGTTCACCCGCACCCTATGTCTTGGTGATTTGCGCCGGGCTGATCCTCCTCCTCAGCATGGGCATGCGCAACACGTTCGGCCTGTTCCTCCAGCCGATGAGCCTGGATTTGCAGTTGCCGCGCGAAGTGTATTCGCTCGCCATCGCCATTCAGATGATTGCCTGGGGCGTGGGTCAGCCGATTTTCGGCGGCCTGGCGGACCGCTACGGCGCCGCCCGGATCGCGGTATTGGGCGGTTTGCTCTATGCCGGCGGCCTCCTGCTCATGGCCAATGCGACCGGGCCCTGGGCGCTGCATGGCGGCGCCGGCGTGTTGGTTGGGCTGGGTGTCAGCGCGGCCGGATTTGCGGTGGTTCTCGGCCCGGTCGGGCGCGCCTTTCCACCGGAAAAACGCAGCATGGCGCTTGGCATTGCGAGCGCCGGCGGGTCCTCCGGCCAATTGTTCATGGCGCCCATCGGCGGCGCCTTGATCGATGGCATGGGGTGGGCCTCTTCGCTGTTGGTCATGGCCGTCATCGCCGCTTTGATTATTCCCCTCGCGCTTGGCGTCAGGGGAAAAAGCACCGCGGACAGCTCGTCCGCCAACAGCCTGGGCGAGGCCCTGAGCGAAGCGTCCCGGCATTCGGGTTATTGGCTGTTATGCGGCGGTTTCTTCGTTTGCGGCTTTCACGTCACGTTTATCGCCACTCATTTGCCGCCGTTTCTGTCCGATCACAATCTGCCGCCGATGCTCGCCGCAACCGCCATCGGCATGATCGGTTTCTTCAATATTCTTGGCACCCTGGCGTCCGGCTGGCTGGGCGGTAAATACCGCCAAAAATATGTGCTCAGTTATTTCTACTTGGCGCGCGCGATCATTATTGCCGGCTTTCTCGTTTTTCCCGTCACACAGACTTCGGTGCTGATTTTTGCATCGCTGATCGGTTTTTTGTGGTTGGGCACAGTGCCGCTGACGAGCGGTCTGGTGGCGCAAGTATTTGGCCCGCGCTATCTCGGCACGTTATTCGGCATTGTCTTTTTCAGCCACCAGATCGGCGGCTTCCTCGGCGCCTGGTTGGGCGGCTACGTGTTCGATGTGACGGGCTCCTATGACCAGGTGTGGCTGATCGCCGTGGCGCTCGGGGTACTGGCGGCAATCCTCCATTGGCCGATTGCCGACAGCCCCATCCAGCGCCAGACAAGATCGGCCGACAAGGTGTGAGGCCGCGCGGCCAAGACAACAGCAAGGAATTCCGAACATGCACACATTCCATAATCCGAAACAGATTGCCGGCCCGTTCGGCCATTACGAGCATGGTGTCGAAACGGCGCTGCCGGGGCGGCTCATGCATGTGTCGGGCCAGATCGGCGTCGCCCCCGATGGCGATGTGCCCGAGGGGATCGCGGCGCAGACCAAGTTGGTGTGGCAAAACATTTGCGCCGTGTTGGCCGAAGCGGGCATGACGGCGCAGGATATCGTTAAGACCAACACATATATCCTGGATCGGGACTATGTGCCGGTTCTTGCGGAAATGCGTAAGCGTTTTCTCGGCGAGGACCATCGCGGCGCCTCGACCACGCTCGTGGTGTCCAGCCTGGTGCGTCCGGGTTGGCTGGTCGAAATTGACGCGGTGGCCATTGCGCCCTGAAAATTCTCGGCGCGCAAAAGAAGCTATTGGATTGACTGAAACTTCGATGATTTCGCTGCGGCGGCACCCCTAAAGGAAAATTAACGCTCTTCTGCCAGGATGGCAGCCTGGAATCGAGAAAGTATCTCCTTATGACGCCATCCGATCTCGTCGAGACACTGGAGCGGCACAGCCAGTGGCTGCTCAACAGGCAAGGCGGAACGCCGGCCGATTTGGCGTTGCAAAATCTGTATGGCTACGATTTGACCGGCGTTAATTTGCATCGCGCCAAGCTGACGGGGGCGGATTTTAGCCAAGCCATCCTGTCGCGCGCCGACCTCAGCGGCTCGGACCTGTTCGGCGGCAGTTTCCTCAACGCAAAACTTCAGGATGCATCTCTCAAGGGCGTAAATTTAAGAGGCGCGCAATTGCGTGGATGCGACTTGAGCGGCGCCGATCTGTCCGGCGCCGATTTGCGCGACGGCGGCCTCCTGCGCGCCGACCGCAAGCACGGACTAGCCCTCACGAACCCGGAGCAGCGCGGGCTCGAAACCGAGTTGGCGGACCTTTCGGGCGCCGATCTGTCGGGCGCGCATTTGTCGAATTCGGCGATCATTCAGACCGATTTGTCGAACGCGATCATGTGCGGCACCAATTTGTCGAACGCCGATCTCAGAAACTCAGACTTAAGCGGCGCGAATTTGGAAGGCGTGAAATTGGTCGGCGCAAATCTGCGCGGCACCGATCTCACTGAAACAAATCTCGCCAACGCGGATTTGCGCGGCGCGGATTTCAAAGATTCGGACACTTCCCTTGCCAACATGGAAGGGGCGGAGTTTCTGCGATCGAAGGAAAACCTGCCAAAAGTTATTCAGGACGTGCTTCAGAAACATTATGTCTGGATAGACAGCAATGGTGTTAGCGGCGAGCGCGCCGATCTATCGGGCGCCGATTTATCCCATACCGATCTTGGTGAAGTGAATTTGAGTGCTGCGGTTCTCAGTGGCGCATCGATGGAAAAGGCGGAACTTTGCGGCGCTTCTTTTCTGATGGCCGATCTGACCGGCACCAATTTAACCGGCGCCAATCTTACCGGCGCGGTGATGGCGGGCAGCAACATCTCCAAGGCAACTTTCGCCGGCGCTAATCTCAGCAACGCGAATTTGGGCCCGACCGATCTTTTGGATTCTGCCGGCAAACCCACCGGGCGCGAATGGCCGACCAACTTGACCGAGGCCGATTTCACCGGCTCCGATCTGACCGGCGCAAACCTGCGCGACGCGCTCATTGCCGGGGCCAATATTACCGGTGCCGTACTCACCGACACGCGCTTTGGCGAAGCTGATATCAGCGGCGTGATTATCGAGAAATCGACCGCGGCGAGAATCATGGGAGTTGCTTAGCCCGGCACGGCGTTTCGCTGCACAGCGCCACATCAAGAAACTGAATCGGATTTACATTCGTCTGGCCGGAAGGTATTGATTTCTTCCGCCGTCACGTGCACAAAACCTCCATAAGATAATAATCATGCACACCATGAAGCGGTGCGATGGGTTCTGTTCTCCTACTGGGTTTCATGATCGGATTGCGGCACGCCATTGAGGCGGATCACGTCGCCGCCGTCGCTTCTCTGACAACCCGCTCCAGGAGCTTATCGGCCGCCGCCAAGCTGGCCGTAGCATGGGGCCTCGGACATACGCTGATGCTGTTCGCGGTGGGCACGGTGGTGATTTGCCTGGACAGCGTCATGCCGGAACGGGTGGCTCAATATCTCGAACTGGGCGTCGGCATCATGCTGGTGTGGCTGGGCTACGATGTGCTGCGCCGCTTGATCCGTGAGCGCATTCACTTTCATGTCCACCGCCACGACGGCGATGTAACGCATATTCATGCCCATTCCCATGCCGGCGAAGGGGCGCATCGCCGTTCGCCGCACGATCACAGCCACGCGAGCATGCGCTCGCGCGCCTTCGTTGTCGGTTTGGTTCACGGCATGGCCGGCTCGGCGGCGCTTATCCTTCTCACCCTCGGCCAATTCGATTCCCTATGGCCGGCCTTTCTCTATATGGCGCTCTTTGCTCTCGGCACGATGATGGGCATGGCCCTGCTCTCCGTCGCGATCTCCGTGCCGCTGCAAAAATTGGCACGCTCCCTTACTTGGGCACATAACGCTCTAAACGCCGTTACCGGCACTGCGACGATCGGTTTCGGAAGCTGGCTGATTTACGATATCGGCTTCGCTAACGGCCTAGTCGCGCCCTGAATATTGCCGGACGGAACCGCTCGCGCGTATGCGCAAGCTACTCAAACACAGCGGTGAAATCCGTTGATCTAAGACTGGGTGGAGAGAGCCTTCACCAATTCACGCAGCCTTTGGCGCAGCAGCGGATTCTGGATGCGGTAATAGGCACGCACCAGTTTCAGCGTTTCCTGACTGGCCATCGGATCGCCTTCGAATGGCGCCGGCGCCACATCAGACAATCCCGGAGTCCGGCGCCCAGAAATTTCGGCCGGCAAATCGTCGAAGAAATAGGGAATGGGGACGTCGAGCACTTGGGCGATTTGGTAGAGCCGGCTGGACGAGATACGGTTCATACCGCGCTCGTATTTCTGCACCTGCTGGAAAGTCGTATCAATCGCCTTGCCGAGTTTCGATTGGCTGAGGCCCATCAACGTACGGCGCGCACGAACGCGCTTGCCGACATGAACATCTATCGGATTCGGTTCATTTGCCATGGACAACAAATACAACAAATCGCTGCGCTAGTGAAGTCGTTATGAATATACCTTTTTAGCGTGCAGGTCGGGCGCAACGCTCCAGCGAGCGAGCGGCGCAAATATTACGCTCCCCTGCCTTAGGACTTTTGGCGACGAAAGAGCGCCGCTAGCGCGCATTTGTCTGCTAGTTGGCGTGGACCTCGGCGGCCGGCTGCGGTACCTTCCACGCGCCGGCGACCCGGCGGACCTGCGCCATGAGGTCTTCGGCCCACGATGTACCAAAGACTTGGATCGCCAAGCCGCCCTGCTGGAGCCCCCTTGCCGTCCATGTATTACATGTGTTGAACAGGTGAAACTCACCGGTTGCCGGATAAAATCGGCTGAAGAGGTAGAGGCCTTGGGAAGTTTCACGGGCCGTCTCACGGTCAAAGCTTGCGTCGAGGTAAGCGATGAGTTGGCGCAGGCCATTGCTCGAGAGCCGCACCGCAACCACCTCGTCGGCCGGGAACACATCCCTTGGATGGCCGGGCAAGCCGGCCAAGTGAACCACCGCCGGCGTCGGCACCAGCGCGGCGCTCAGCGTCATGCCAAGCGTCTTTGTCCGCGATGTATAATATGTTTCATCGCCCCACCCGAAACTGAGGTAAAGCGCATCCGAAAAATCGCTCGCTTCCGGTATGGCGCCTGCGGGAACAAGCGCCCGCGGCAACACGATTTCCGAATGCCAGCCATTGCTCGTGACGTAAATCGTAACGTCGCCTTCGCTAGAGCCCGTCCCGTCCGGCGCGGACGTAACTTCGGTGGGCTCGCACGCGGCAAGCCATAGGCCGGCACAGAGTGCCAGCAGCCAACCGATATGGAACCTGCCGTGGCGCATGACGATACATTTACGTTTGCGCCATGCTACGGCTCAATTCACCCCTTGGATATGCCGGAATTGTGATCGTTGGAAGCGGTTCCCGGCCGCTGCCCGCTTCGCTAATATTGGCCAAGCGCGGCGAAATCGGCGGCGGCCTAAATGGGAGCGAGACCATGAATCACAAAATTGCATCACGGGAAGAGTGGCTTGCGGCACGAACGGCGCATTTAGCGCGGGAAAAGGAACTCACGCAATTGCGCGACCGGGTAAGTGCCGAGCGGAGCGAGCTGCCTTACGTTCAAGTCGATAAGGCATACAGTTTTGAGGGTCCCAATGGCAGCGAGACTCTCGGTGAATTGTTCGCCGGCCGCAGCCAGTTGATCATTTATCATTTCATGTTCGGCCCCGGCTGGCCTGAAGGTTGCCCGAGCTGCTCGTTCCTATGCGATCACATCGACGGCAGCGTCGTACATTTGGCGAGCCGGGACGTCACGCTGCTCGCGGCCTCGCGGGCGCCGTTGGCGGAGATCGATGCGTTCAAGGCGCGCATGAGCTGGTCATTCAAATGGGTGTCGTCCCACGTCAACGATTTCAACCGCGATTATCACGTGTCGTTCACGGCGGAAGAGATGGCCGCCGGAGAGGTTTATTACAATTACCGGCCGAACAAGTTCCCGAGCGAAGAGGCGCCCGGCGCCAGCGTCTTCTTGAAAGATGAATCAGGCGCCATTTACCACACCTATTCCTGTTACGGGCGCGGTCTCGATATACTCATCGGCACGTATAATTTTCTCGACCTCGCGCCCAACGGCAGGGGAGAAGCCGAACTACCTTGGCCAATGTCGTGGATACGGCATCACGACCGATACGACGAGGCCTAACCGCGCCAAAGCCCAACTCGCTGCCATCTCTTTGTGCATGTCGTGTATTTCGCGGAAATGGGTTGCGTGTTCTCGAACCAGACGCTTAATCGACCGAAGCGGGCAGTCCAAGCAATTCTATTCTCCAGATTTCTGCGTCTTCGGCAGTGATCAAGCCCTGAGCGACAAGTTTCCTGAACCTCGCCAGACTTTCATCAACAGTATCGGTAGCGTCCAGAAACTCTGTTTCCACATCGGTCGCCGATGTTTTGTTTACCGCGCCATCGCCGCGCTTATTGTTCTGGTCCAATCCAGCCGCATCAACTGCATCGACCGAGCCTGGCATAAACGCTAACAGTTCGCCTTGTGTTTCCCAACTGTTTTCATATTTAACCCAGCCTTTTGTCTCCGGAGAAATCCAAGAATCTGCCTCACCCACATTGATGCCAATAATCTCCCTGATCCTCCCCCTCCTTCGCGTCGTGTGCTCCAACAGAAAATCCCCGGCTTCTAAGGATTACGCTTCTATTT
>PTKB01000090.1 GCA_002937555.1 Alphaproteobacteria bacterium MarineAlpha10_Bin2
CCTACATCGAGGCAGCCAACAAACTCAAGCAGGCTGCGGTGGCGATGAAGCAGGACGTTGTCCAACTATCCGACCGAGCGGTGTCCAACTATTTAGAAAAAGTATGTTAAATCAAACGCTTATGGGAGGCAGTGGCGACCCCTACGAGAATTGAACTCGTGTCTCCACCTTGAAAGAGTGGTGTCCTAACCTCTAGACGAAGGGGTCGAAAGCCAAGGGGCTATCTAGTCGGGTGGCGGCGTAAAATCAAGGCGGCAAATGCCCCCAGCGGGAATTTTACCGCGATTCGGTCAAATCAATCCCTTTCCGTCCCAGTCGCCGGCGCCGCGTCCTGAATGATCAGTTGGACGTCATCGCGCTCGCGCCAGCGGTTTATGCGCAGATTTCCGGCAATATGAAGCGGGCCCTCGGACGCGGAAAGCAGCATGTGGCCCAATTCCTCGCCCGCCGCGCGGAACGCGATAGCCGTCAGCCGTTTGCCGGTGGCGCCGGCCAGTATGCACCGTACATGGCCATTGCCGACGACTTTCGCACTGACGATGCGCGCCGAAGTGATGACCATGCGCGGCTCTGCGTTGCCCGAGCCGAACGGCCCCACTTGGGCAAGTTCTTCGACCAGCTCCAGCGTCGCGCCCTCAACCGTGAGTGCGCCATCGATGCCGAGGCTTGCCGCTTGGCGCGCCGCCGCCACGGATGGCGCGAGGCGTTCCAGTAGAAAGGCGCCGAGCGCTTCCAACTGGTCTTCCGCCACGGTGAAGCCCGCCGCCATGGCATGGCCGCCGCCATTTATCAGCAGACCGGCCTGACGTGCCGCCGTCACCGCCGCGCCGATATCCACGTCGGCGATCGAGCGGCACGAGGCTCTGCCCTCTCCGTCCGCCACGGCAATGACGATGGCCGGGCACGCATAGCGCTCTTTCAGCCGGCTGGCGACGATGCCGACGACCCCGGCATGCCAGCCCATACCGGCGGCGATGAGGACCGGCGCCGGGGTTTCGCCGCGCGCCTCGATTTGCGCCAACGCGGCGTCGAGAACATCCGCTTCGATGGCCTGGCGTTCTTTATTGAGCTCGCCGAGATGGGCGGCGATGGCGTCTGCGGCATCGCGGTCCGAGGTCGAGAGCAGGCGGATGCCGAGGCTCGATTCGCCGACCCGCCCGCCGGCATTGACGCGCGGCCCGAGAAGATAGCCGGCATGATAGGCGGTCGGCGCCTGGTCGAGGCCGGCGCTGTCCGAAAGCGCCGCCAGGCCGATATTGCCGCGCCCGGCCATGACTTTCAGGCCCTGCACCGTCAGCGCCCGATTAAGCCCGGTGAGCGGGACCACATCGCACACCGTGCCGAGTGCCACCAGATCTAAAAGGACAAGCAGATCCGGCTCCGGGCAGGTGCTGTCGTAATGCCCGGCCTCACGCAGCGTCCGGTTCAGCGCCACCAGGAGGAGAAAGGTCACGCCGACCGCGGCCAACTGGCCGAGCCCGCTGTCATCGTCGAGGCGGTTGGGATTGACGACCGCGGTCGCCGTCGGCAATCGCGGCTCGGCGATATGGTGATCGACGACAATCACCGAAAGCCCCGCTTCCGCCGCCGCGTCCAAGGGCTCGAAGGCCGAGATGCCGCAATCGACGGTGACGACGAGTGTCACGCCTTGTTCGGCGAGCGACCTCAGCGCCGGCGCATTGGGGCCATATCCTTCGCGCCCACGGTCGGGGATGTAATAGGTGCCGGGGCTGCCGACGGATTCGAGAAAGCGCAGGATCAAGGCGCCGGAGGTGGCGCCATCGACATCGTAATCGCCGAACACGGCGATCTTTTCATCCGCTTGAATCGCACCGGCCAAACGGGAAGCGGCGAGGTCCATATCTTTGAGGATGGACGGGTCGGGCAGCGCATCGCGCAGCGCCGGGTTTAAGAAGCGCTCGGCGTCTTCGGCGGTGATGCCGCGCGCGGCAAGAACGCGCGCCAGGATTTCGGATATTTCGAGCTGCTGCGCCAACGCGAGCGCCACCCGTTCGTCTTCCAGGCGGGCCCGCCAGCGCTTGCCGGAAACCGAGTGTGCGACCGCGAGAAAGGCCCCGGAGTCCGATTGACCGTCCGGCATGTCAGCGCGTCTCGCAATCAGTCCCGCGGCGGGCGGCGGGTGAAATCGTGCTCGGCCTCGATCAGCCGCAACGTGCCGGTGCGTGAGCGCATCACCACCGAATGGGTATGCGCGCCGCCGGGAAATCGGTGCACGCCTTTCAGCATGGCGCCGTCGGTGACGCCGGTGGCGGCGAACATGACGTCGCCGCCGGCCAACTCATTCAGGCCATATTTTCGGTTGAGATCGGTCACACCCATGGCGCGGGCGCGTTTTTTTTCGTCATTGTTGCGGAACACCAGGCGGCCCATCATTTGCCCGCCGATGCAGCGCAGCGCCGCCGCCGCCAGCACGCCCTCCGGCGCGCCGCCGATGCCGATATAGATATCCACCGAGCGGTTGAGGCGCGTCGTGGCGATCACGCCGGCAACATCGCCGTCGCGGATAAGCTGGATACGCGCCTTAGTTTCGCGCAGCTTGGCGATTAGCTCGCTGTGGCGCGGGCGGTCGAGCACGAGCACCATCAGATCGGCGACGTCGCATTTTTTGGCTTTGGCGAGACGTGCAAGATTCTGCGCCGGCGTGTCGTCGATATCGATCAACTCCTCGGGCAGGCCGTCGCCGACCGCGATTTTGTCCATATAGACGTCGGGCGCGTTGAGAAAGCCGCCCTCCTCCGCCATCGCCAGAACCGCCAAGGAGTTAGGCGCGCCGGTCGCGCAAATCGTGGTTCCTTCCAAGGGATCGAGCGCAACATCGACCTTGGGACCGTTGCCGGTGCCGACCTTCTCGCCGATAAAAAGCATCGGCGCCTCGTCCCGCTCGCCTTCGCCGATGACCACGGTGCCCTCGATGTCGAGCGCGTTGAGGGCGCGCCGCATGGCGTCGACCGCCGCCTGGTCCGCCGCCACTTCGTCGCCCAGGCCGGTTAGATGCGAAGCCGCGCGCGCCGCCGATTCGGTAACGCGGACCGCGTCGAGCGCAAGGTTACGATCCAGAGAAACAGCTTCGGACATGATTTCCTCTCGCCGCAACAGGCGCGGCACCTATGATAAGTTGACGATACGAATCATGCGCGGAGTCTCCAACACCGCCTGCAATTCGTCCATGGCGGCAAGCGCGCGCGCCAGCGCGTCCTCCTCCGCCACATGGGTGGTCAACACCACCGGCACCGCTTCATCCGGCCGCCGGCCATGTTGCAAAAGCGATTCCACAGAGACCTCCTGGTCGCGCAAACAAGCAGCAATATCGGCGATCACGCCGGGCCGGTCCACCACCATGAGGCGGATATAGTAGCTGCCGACATGGCTGCCGGGCGGCGCCTTGGGCCGTGCCTCGAGCGCCGACACCGGAACGCCAAACACCGGCACCACAAGACCGCGCGCGATATCGGCGAGATCGGAAACGACGGCGTTCAACACGCCGTCGACATGGGCGATAGCTGTCCGCTCCGGCACCATGCAGGGATGCACGCTTTGCTCGATACCGGCCGAACTCGCGCGCGAGACGCCCAACAGCTTCACGCGATAGCCGAGTTCCTCGGCATATTGGATATCGAGCGGGTTGATATGGCGGATGCCTTCGATCTGGACCGCATCGAAATCGACCGGGCAACCGAAAACGAGGCTGGTCAGAAGCGCCAATTTATGCGCCGCATCGATACCATCGACATCGGTCGACGGATCGGCTTCGGCATAGCCCAACTCTTGCGCTTCCTTGAGGACGGTGTCGAAATCCCGCGGCGTGCCGGCGCGAACGCCATCGCGCATCTCGGTCAGAATGTAATTACAGGTGCCGTTCAAAATGCCGTAAACGCCGGAAAATTTGTTCGCCGCAAGGCCTTCGCGCAGCGCTTTGATGATCGGAATGCCGCCGGCAACCGCCGCCTCATAGCCCAAGTTCACCCCGGCGTCCTCCGCCATATGGGCGAGCGCATTGCCGTGATGGGCCAACAGCGCCTTGTTGGCGGTGACCAAATGCTTGCCGCCTTGCAACGCCGCTTGCGAGAGCTCGAGCGCCACGCCATCGGCGCCGCCGATCAGTTCGCAGACGACATCGACATCGGCATCACCGGCAAGATCGAGCGGGTTGTCATACCATTTGAGAGACGAGATATCGGCAGTGCGATTTTTTGTGCGCTCGCGAGCGCTCACCGCCACCGTTTTGAGGCGCCGGCCGGTGCGGCTGTGCAACAGGCCGTGCTGTTGCTCGAGCAGTTTCAGCACACCGCCGCCGACCACGCCCAGCCCGGCCAAACCGATACGCACGATGTCGCTCACCGCTCTCTCCCGAGCTCGTGTTTTTCGTTAACAAACAAATTTAAAATTATGATAAATATAGATAATTATAGAATGAGTCGGAGCGCTAGTATTCGATATAAACTTCGGCCCGGCGGTTTTCCGCTTCGCCGGCGGGCATATATTCATAGCTCAAGGGCTCATTGTCGGAGCGCGCCACCACCATCACCGCTTCGGCCGGCACGCCGAGGCGCGTCAGCTCCATCGACACCGCAGTGGCGCGGTCCAGCGAGAGCTGGAAATTCACCAAGCGATGGCTGTCCGCATCCATATCGCGGGTGCGCTGGCTGGCATGGCCGATGACACGCACGATGCCGCCGAATTGTTGGTGCAGCTTGGCCACTTGCTTGAGCGCTGCGCGGCCCGCCGAGTTGATCGCGGTGGAACCGACCGAGAAAGGAATGCTGGCGGCCTGAAATGCCACTGTCGCCGAGGTGGCGCCGTCTATTGGCGCGTAGAACGGCTCAGGCGGTTGCACCGGCATGATATCCCCGCCCCCGCTGACAAGCGGAGGCTCGCTCACCGGGCGGTCCTGGCGCACTTGCGCCGAAACTTGCTGCACATTGGCTTGGCGATAGGTCGCGCTGCCGGAAGAATCGAAACGTTTGTTAAACAACGCACGGAACTGGCTGAGCGACATGACGCCGCTCTCTGTCGCCATGGCCGTGCGGGTTTCGCTCAGATCCGACCGCCGCACCGTTTGCCCTGATTCAATTTGCCGGCGCTCGGTATAGGCCGCGCTGCCGTCGTCACTATAGGCGCCGGTCTCACGCGCGCTGTCCACCGGCCGCACGGTTCCGCTTTCGCGGAGAACCGATTCCGAAGCCGGTTCGATAGCGCTGCCAATGCGCCGTTGGTCGGCAAATTCGCCGGGTTCCGCCGCCGCGCTCTCCTGCACAGGCCGGGGCGCCGCCTCTGCCGACGCGACGAGCCGCTCCTCGCCGCCGAGGGCGTCGTCGGCGTATCGGCTGCGCAAGGTTTCGTTGGTGTAGCGCGCTTCATCCCGATCGGCGACCAGGCCTTCACTGAGCCGATCCAAATCCTCTGGACTTGACGCCGGTCTTGGCGTATCAGGCACATCGCTCAACTTCGGAAAGTCTTGGTCTTCGCCGGATTGCGACAATGCGCGGTCATTGGCTTCGTCATCTTCGAAAAATCCGCCGACATCGTCCCATACGGTCGAACAGGACACCGTGCCCGCCAACGCGAGCGCGAGGGCCGCAGGGGCTAGGTAGCGGGCGGGAATTCGCAGTTTGATCCGGCTACTCGGCATCTCTATTTGGCTCTATTGTTGAGCGGACGAAACATTGTTACTAGCATAGTTCAACCACATATCAACGCTTTTCGGCCCCCTTCCGGGGGCCGCAAATGCCGGCGGAGAAGATCATGACGGAGCAAAACCGCAGCACGGGCGGCACCGAGGAGTCCCTCGAACAGGCCGATGAATTCGCGCGCATGGCGGCGCAAAGCCAGCGCATTGTCGCCGATTTCATCGCCCGCCAGCAATCCAAAGGCGTACTCGAGCCCCAGGGTCCGTTCAATGTTGGCCAGGCATTCATGGAAATGACGCAGCAGATGCTGGCCGATCCGGCGCGCCTGGTGCAGGCACAGTTGGGCCTGTGGGAAGGCTATGTGAAGCTCTGGCAGCACACCGCAAGCCGCATGATGGGCGGCGAGCCGGGCGAGCCTATCGTCATGCCGGCGCCGGACGACCGCCGTTTCCGCGCCGCCGAATGGCGCGACAACCATATTTACGATTTTATCAAGCAGTCCTATCTATTGACGTCGAATTGGTTCCTCTCGACGGTGCAAAAAAACACCGGCGGGCTGGATGAGAAAAGCGCGCAAAAGCTCGCCTTCTACACCCGCCAATTCGTCGACGCCGTGTCGCCGACCAATTTTGTCCTGAGCAACCCGACGGTGCTGCGCGAAACCCTCGACAGCGGCGGCGCAAACTTGGTACGCGGCCTCGGCAATATGCTCGACGATCTCGAGCGCGGCGGCGGCAATCTCGATATCCGCATGACCGACACGGATGCCTTCGAAGTCGGCGAAAACCTCGCGCTCACGCCGGGCAAAGTCGTCTTTCAAAACGAGCTCATGCAATTGATCCAATACGCGCCGGCCGGTGAGACCGTCTATCGCCGCCCGCTTCTCGTCATCGCGCCTTGGATCAACAAATTTTACGTTCTCGATCTCAAGCCGGAGAATTCCTTCATCGCTTGGGCGGTGGCGCAAGGCTACACCGTGTTCGCCATATCCTGGGTCAACCCGGACGGGCGCCTGTCGCACAAGGGTTTCGAGGATTACATGCGTGAGGGGCCGCTGGCGGCGCTCGACGCCATCGCCGAGGCGTGCGGCGAAAAGCAAGTGGCGGCGGTTGGCTATTGCCTCGGCGGCACGCTGTTGTCCGCTACCCTTGCGTATATGTCGGCTGAGGGCGACAAACGGATTACCAGCGCGACGTTTTTCGCCACCCTTGTCGATTTCGACGAACCTGGCGAACTCGGCGTATTCATCGACGAAGAGCAGCTCGCCGGCCTCGAAAAATCGATGAACGAAAAGGGCTATCTCGATGGACGCGAGATGGCGACCACCTTCAACCTCCTGCGCGCCAACGATCTCATCTGGTCCTTCGTCATCAACAATTACCTTATGGGCAAGGACCCCTTCCCCTTCGACCTCTTGTATTGGAATTCCGATTCCACCCGCATGCCGGCGGAGATGCACAGCTTCTACTTACGCAAGATGTATCAGGATAACGCCCTGGCACGGCCCGGCGGCATCGAATTGGGCGGCGTGCCGATCGATCTCGGCAAGATCACCGTGCCAACATACGTATTGGCCGCGCATGATGACCATATTGCGCCTTGGCAGTCCTGCTTCAAAGCCACCGGCCATTATTCGGGAAAGATTCGTTTCGTGCTTGGCCAATCGGGCCATATTGCTGGCGTGGTGAATCCGCCCGCGGCGGAAAAATACGGCTTCTGGACGGGCGATTTGAAAGCAGGCGAAAGCGCCGAGAATTGGCTCGCCAACGCGGCGCGGCACGAAGGTTCGTGGTGGCGCGATTGGCAGGGCTGGCAATCGCGCCGCGCCGGCAAGAAAGTCGCAGCCCGCGAGCCCGGTGCCGGCAAGCTCAAAATCATCGAGGACGCACCCGGCAGCTACGTCAAAGTCCGGACTTGATCTCCGGCACCTCGCCATATTCCTTGGCGCGGGCGGCATAGGCGGCGGCGACGCGTTCGATTTCCTCACGCTCCGCATTGCTCACGGGGCGCACATATTTGGCCGGGCTGCCCATCCATAACTCGCCGGCCTTGACCCGCTTGTTGGGCGGCACCAACGCGCCCGCGGCGACCCAGGCGCCGCTTTCGACCACCGAATAATCCATCACCACCGCGCCCATGCCGACCATGCAGGCGTCTTCGAGGATGCAGGCATGCAACAGGCATTGATGGCCGACGACGACGTCTTCGCCGATCAGCGTCGGGCCGTCGCGCGTCGCGGTATGAATGACCGTGCCATCCTGAATGTTGGAGCGTGCGCCGATGCGGACATAATTGACGTCGCCGCGAATAACGCCACTGAACCACAGACTTGAATCCCGCGCCATCTCCACATCGCCGATGACGCTCGCGCCGGGCGCCACGAAGGCGCCTGGCGCAATGCGTGGCAGAACATTGCGGAACGGCAGAATATATGCGCCTTGGGTGCCCACGCGCTTTAGGGGAACAGCGACAATTGTTCGAGCCCGCTGGTCTCCGGCAGGCCGCACATCAGGTTCATGTTTTGCAGCGCCTGGCCGGAGGCGCCTTTCACCAAATTGTCGAGCGCCGTCAACAGAATGATGCGGCCTTTGAGGCGGTCGGCAAAGACGCCGATCAAACAATGATTGGAGCCGCGCACATCACGCGTCGCGGGCGATATTCCCTCCGCCACCAGATGCACGAAGGGTTCGTCCGCATAGCGCTCGGCGAGGATGGCGCGCACGTCCTCGAGTGTCGCACCGGCGGCGAGGCGGACATAAATGGTCGACAGAATCCCCCGGTTCATCGGTATCAGATGCGGCGTGAAGCTGATGCTGACCGGCGCCCCCGCCGCTTCCGACAAACCTTGTTCGATCTCCGGTAAATGACGGTGCTTGGCAACGCCGTAAGCATGCACCCCCTCGCCCACTTCGGAAAAGAGCATACCTTGCCTGGGCTCGCGGCCGGCGCCACTGACCCCCGATTTAGCATCGATAATTATGTCTTCGGCCTCGATCCGCCCGGTTTCCAATATCGGTGCCAGGGCAAGCTGCGGGCCGGTCGGGTAGCAGCCCGGATTTGCGACCAGCCGGGCGGCGGCAACGGCATCGCGCTTCAACTCGGTGAGGCCGTAGACGGCTTCGCCCTGCAATTCCACGGCGCGGTGTTCATGGCCGTACCATTCGGCATAGAGGTCGGGATCGCCGAGCCGGAAATCCGCCGACAGGTCGACGATCTTCAGATGCGTCGGCAGGCCGGCGATGGCTTCCTGGGTGGTGCCGTGCGGCAAGCAGCAGAAGACCGCATCGAGGGCGGCATAGTCGAACGCATCGATGCTGATCAAATCGGGCGCCTGCATGGCGGCGAGATGCGGGAACACCTCGGCCAGGCTGCGCCCGGCGCGGCGCTCGGCCGAAAGCATGGCGACCGTCATGTCGTCATGGCCGGCCAGCAGGCGCAGCAATTCACCGCCCGTGTAGCCGCTGGCGCCGAGAATTCCGATGCGTATCTTGTTGTTGCTTTCCGTCATAACTTTCACGTTCGAATTTGTCTGCATTGGACGATATCGCCGGGCAGGATGATGGAGAACCGCGATACAATGGTCTTGTCGCCAATGTCTTCAGGTTGCGCGTCCGATAGGGGATGATTCAAGCAGGCCTCCCCGCCACGCGGTCCGGAACAAAGGGCTATTCAAGCGATAGAAGCTGCGGTCCCGCCTACGCGCGCCCGCCGCCCGAATAACGCTATCCCGGAATAACCTAACGCTTGGAAAATTGGAAGCTTCGTCGCGCCTTGGCTTTGCCGTATTTCTTGCGCTCGACGACGCGGCTGTCGCGGGTGAGGAAGCCGCCCGATTTCAGCACTTTCCTCAGATCCGGCTCGCGCGCAA
>PTKB01000091.1 GCA_002937555.1 Alphaproteobacteria bacterium MarineAlpha10_Bin2
GCCAGGCGCTCGACCCCAGCGGCCCAGCCGACACCGGGCGTCGGCGGACCGCCCATGGTTTCGACCAAACCGTCATAGCGCCCGCCGGCGACGACGGCGCCCTGCGCGCCGAGCGCCTCGGTGGTGAACTCGAAAGCGCTGTGGCAGTAGTAATCGAGGCCGCGCACCAAATGCGGATTGAGTTCGTATTCGATGCCGAGAGAGTCGAGACCAGCGCACACGGAAGCAAAGAACGCATGCGACGACGCGTTCAAATATTCCGACATCTTAGGTGCCCCGGCGACGACATGGCGGTCGCCTTCATCCTTGGAATCCAATATGCGCAGCGGATTTTTTTCGAGCCGGGTACGGCTGTCCTCGGAAAGGTCGGCGAGATGAGCGTTGAAATATTCCACCAAACTGTCGCGGTAGGCGGCGCGGCTTTCGCTATCGCCCAACGTGTTGAGCTCGAGCTTGACCGCATCGTTCACGCCGAGTGCTTTCAGCACTTCAGCGCCAAGCGCAATAATTTCGACATCGCCCATCGCTTCCGGCACGCCCAACAACTCCACATCAATTTGATGGAACTGGCGCAGGCGCCCTTTTTGCGGCCGCTCGTAGCGGAACATCGGTCCGCCGCAAAAAACCTTCAACGGTAGATTCTGGCTGAGGCCGCCACTGATTAACGCACGCGCAACACCGGCTGTATTTTCGGGGCGCAAGGTTATCCACTCACCACCCCTGTCTTCGAACGTATACATCTCCTTGGTGACAACGTCCGAGCTGTCGCCCAAGGTTCTTTTGAACACTTCGGTAAACTCGAAGATCGGCGTCGACATCTCTTCATAGCCGTAGAGGCCAGCGGTGGCGCGGGCCGTCTCAAAGACATGTCGATGCGCTCTCAACTCATCCGGCAACACATCGCGGGTGCCGCGAACCGGCTGCAATTTCGGCAATTGAAACTCCGTTTAGAAGTACGCGAATAGATTCTAGCGTCAGCGAATCATCGGAGCGGATTCGCCAACCCGAAAGCTTGGAAAAAATTGCTAGCGGTCTGCTTCCGAACCGGCAGCCAGGACTTCAGGATCCAGCGACACGTTGCGCCGCACCACGCCGATCGGGCCCAACGCCCCGATCAGAGACCCATCCACACGCAGCTCCAAGGCGCCGGCATTTCCGGTCACCATAATCAGGCCCGAACGGTTGGGAACCTGATAAATATCGCCGGTACGCAAAATCCGCGTCAGCAACAGCTCGTTATTGGGGCCCTGTATTTGCACCCAACTATCCGCTGTCGCGCGAATGGCGATTCTAAAGTCGGTGTTTTCCTCGCCGTAAATATTGGGTTTATGGACCGGCAGATCGGCGGCGCCAGGCGCCGACGCGACATCGAATTCCCCGGCACCGGCGCCGTCGATCGCTTGTGCATTTGCGTTTCGGATAATGGGCACCGCATCGCCGCTCCGCGGAAGGAAAGCTTCCATAACGGCCGGTGTATCGGGCTGGTTCGCGGCAGCACTATCCCAAAGAGAATCGCTTCTGAGCGGTGGCGAATTATCGGAAGCCGAGGGTGCGACGTCCGGCGTGGGGCTGGTTTCCATCGTGCCGGCGGCGGTAGCGGCCACCGCCGTTTGTCCGGACGCCGTTTGCGCGGGGGTGTCTACGCTTTGCTCAGCCTTCTGAGTCATAGCGTTACCAACTTCAACCGGCTGGGCGACGGCGACCTCTTCGTCGGCAACGGACTCCGTCGCGACCGCAGCCATCACCTCTTTATCATTTGTGAGGCCGGCCGCTTCGGTAATTTTGTTCGACACGTCCGAAACGAGATTGGTCGCTAATTTTCCTTCTGTCGAATAAACATGCCAGCCGCCATAGGCGAGACCCGCCAACAATACAACCACCAACACCAGCCACGGTTTCGGATTTCTGCCTTCCTTCGGCGGCACGGGAAATGTCAGATCGCGTTGTGCGGCGCCGCCCGCCGTTTCGCGCTTCAGGCGCTCCACCATCTCGTTCGATTGGAGGCCTAGAAATTCGCAATAGCTGCGCAGAAAACCGGCGGCATAGGCCGATCCCGGCAAGTCTTCGAAGCGCCCTTCCTCCAAGGCTTCGAGATAAAGCAGGCGAATTCTGAGCGCGGTGGCGATGTCCGCAAGCTCGTATCCCGCCGTCATGCGGGCGCGTCTTAAATCGACACAGAGGCTCGGAACGTCCTCAGCCGATCGGTCGCCGACTTCACGCAATACAGGGCCCATGCCCAATTCCGGTTCGAGAGGCTCAACCCCTCTTCGATCTGCCATTCCGCCGCCTCATCACATCAACCAATATGAATACAGACACCATACCGGTTAAGTCTTGAATTCACGGTTCGATCTCATGTACATGCCGAACGACTGCTGGCGTTTCCCAACCAATTTAGGACCCGCCTTGCCGTCAATTACCGCTTTTGCCTTAAACTCCGCTCCGCCAGTCTTCAAGTTGAAACCGCAAAGCGGTGTCTAGAGCCTTGTCTTAACGGCAATTCGTAAAATTAGCACCAGCCCGTGTGGGGCGCAATTAATATTGTGCCCGCCAATTTTGGCGTCGGCCGGCCCATCCTTTCCACAATGTTCGCTAACTTGTGGATAACCGCCCGATTCGTCCGGCAAGAGTCTCGGCGGCCTGACCCATCAACTCCTCGATAATCTCGGCAACCGGCTGCTCGCGCTCAACCATGCCGACGCTTTGACCCGCCATCAGCGAGCCATGTTCGACATCGCCATCGATCACCGCCCGGCGCAAGGAGCCGGCCCAAAACCGCTCGATGACGAGTTGCGCCTCTTTTTGATCCAACTCGCCGTCGCGGTAGCGTGCGATGGCATCGCGCTGCGCCGCGAAGAACTGCTCGGTCGCCTTGTTGGCGAGGGCGCGCACGGGGATTACCGGAAAATCCGGATCGAGTTGCACCGAAAGCTGCGCGTCGCGCGCCTTGGCGCTATAAATAACTTTTTTGAAATTCTCATGCGCGATGGACTCCGAAGCGCAAACGAAACGTGTGCCAATCTGGCAACCGGCCGCGCCCATTTCCATGTAAAGGGCGATGGCGTCGCCGCGCCCGATGCCGCCGCCGACAAACACCGGGACGTCGCGCAGGTGCGGGAGAATTTCCTGGCACAGCACGCTGGTCGCCACCGGGCCGGTATGTCCGCCCGCCTCCATGCCTTCGATAATGAACGCATCGACGCCTTGACGCATAAGCCTCTTGGCCACCGGCAGTGTCGGCGCGAAGGCGATGATCTTAACGCCGGCTTCCTTCAGCTGGTCCGTGGCCGCGCGCGGCGGCATGCCGCCGGCCAGAACTACATGCCCAACGCCTTCATCGATGCAGACCTGTAACAGTTCATTGAGCTCGGGATGCATGATGATCACATTCACGCCGAACGGTTTGTCGGTGCGCGCGAACGTTCCCTTTATCTCATCGCGCAATTCATCAGGGCTCAGCGAGCCGGTCGCGATGACACCGAAAGCGCCGCAGTTCGATGTCGCGGCAACCAAATGGCGCTCGGACAACCACGACATCGCGCCGCCCAGAATAGCATAGCGAACGCCGAGAAACGCACGCCCGCGGGCGGATAAGGCGTCCAGCTCGGCGTGTGCCGCGGCAAGAGCGCTGGTTTTACTCATCCAATCTGTAGGCGGCATGCAGAGCGCGCACCGCACGCTCCGTATGTTCCTCTGCGATCAAAACGCTAATCTTAATTTCCGAAGTCGATATCACTTGAATGTTGATGTCGTTTTCCGCCAGCGCGGAGAACATCGTCTGGGCGACGCCGGCATGGCTTTGCATGCCGACCCCGATGACCGACACCTTGGCCACTTCGCTGTCGCTCAAGACGCTCTCGAATTCGAGCTTGCCCTGCATCTTGCGCAGGGCCTCGAGCGCGCGGTCGGCATCGTCGCGGGCAATGGTAAAGGTAATATCCGTCGCCTTGCCGTCGTGCGATACGTTTTGCACGATCATATCGATTTTGATTTCGGCCTCGGAAAGCGGCGCCAGGATATCGGCGGCCACGCCCGGCTTGTCGGGCACCCGCACGACCGTGATCTTGGCGTCATCGCGGCTGTAAGCGATCCCGGTGACCATGTTTTGATTTTCGTCGTCTTCTAACTGCATGCCCCACACATCCGTAATGATTGTTCCTTCGACCAAGGTACCCGGCAGGTCGGCAAAGCTCGAAAGCACTTGGATCGGCACGCGGTGGCGAAGCGCAATCTGCACCGCCCGCGGATCGAGCACCTTGGCGCCGAGCGACGCCAGCTCGAGCATCTCCTCGCAAGTGATCTTGTCAAGTTTGCGCGCATTGTTGACGATCCACGGGTCGGCGGTAAAGACCCCGGTGACGTCGGAGTAGAGATCGCAACGATCGGCGCGGAGCGCCGCAGCCAAGGCCACCGCCAGTGTATCGGAGCCGCCGCGCCCGACCGTCGTCACACGGCCGTCCGGCGAAAGCCCCTGAAACCCGGCGACCACGGGTACCCCGCCCGCGGCCATCAATTGCTTGATCTCGCCGGTTTCTATCTCACGGATACGGGCGCGGCTGTGGCTCGCATTCGTGCGCACCGGCAATTGCCATCCCATCCACGAGCGCGCTTCGACGCCCAAGCGTTGCAAGGCGAGCGCCACCAGGCCGCTGGTGACCTGCTCGCCGCTCGACACCACCACGTCATGTTCCTCATGGTTGCCGTTCGGCGACATCTCCCGCACCCAGCCGACAAGCTGGTCCGTGACGCCGGCCATCGCGGAAACCACGACGGCGACCTCGTTGCCGGCATCCAATTCGGCTTTAACCCGGCGCGCGACACGGCGGATCGGTCCTAAATGGGATACGGACGTCCCACCGAATTTCTGTACAATCAACGCCATTAAATTCTCTCTCGCGCCCGGCAATGGGTGAGGGCGCGCCTCCTTCGTCCCGGATACCGGGCGACGGGCGCGTATACATACTGTGTTAGAATCACGCAAGCAAGCATGCGAGCAGGTCGGCGGCAAAACCATGAAGCAAGAAACTTCCAGCGCGTCAGGGCGCACCAGCGTCGATGACAGCGAGATCGCCCGCTTTGCCGCGCTGGCCGAGAAATGGTGGCAAGCCGACGGGCCATTTCGTGCGCTTCATGCCCTCAACGTTCCCCGCCTCACCTATATCCGCGACCATCTCTGCCGCCGCCACGCACGCGACTTCAGGGACGAACGCCCGCTCGCGGGCTTGCGGCTTTTGGATATCGGTTGCGGCGGCGGGCTGATTGCCGAGCCGTTGGCGCGTCTCGGCGCGGAGGTCACGGCGATCGACGCCGGCAGCGACGCAATCGAGGCGGCGCGCCTTCATGCCGGTCTCTCCGGCCTCGACATCGATTACCGTCACATCACCGCGGAGGAACTGGCCGATCAGGATGTTCAATTCGATTGCGTGCTCACGCTCGAAGTGGTCGAGCATGTGGCCGATTTGAATGGCTTCCTCGCCGCAAGTTCGAGGTTGGTGCGACCGGGCGGGATGTTTTTTGCCGCCACCCTCAACCGAACCGCTCTGTCTTATCTCCTCGCCATTGTCGCGGCCGAACGGATATTGCGCTGGCTGCCGCCCGGCATACACCAATGGACCAAGTTCGTCCGGCCCTCGGAGCTAATGGCGCCGCTGCGCCGACACGGCGTGGCAATCGGGGATATTAGCGGCGTCAGCTACGACCCGTTGACGCGCGCTTGGGAACTCAGCCGCAAACTCTCGGTGAACTACATTGCGTGCGGGATAAAAAACGAGATCACTTGAATTGAAGCAAATCGTCGTCGCAGGTGAATTCACCTGCTCGGGAGTTGCTCTAAGAATCGTGCCGCGGCACCCAAGGCATCTGGCTTATTTCGATTCCCTCTTCGCGCAATTCCTTGGCTTCTTCCTTGCTGGCGTCGCCATAAATATTGCGCTTCTCGACTTCGCCGTGATGGATCTTGCGCGCTTCCTCGGGAAAGCGTTCGCCGACATTGTCGAAGTTCTTTTCGACCACGTCGCGCATTTTGCGCAAGGTTTTGATCGCCTCGCCCATTTGCTCCGGCGTGGGCGCTCCCGGGGCCATGGCCGCTGCGGCGTTCGTCGTCTTCGCGACGGCGCTGCCGGTGCTCCGGCCCCTGCCCTTGCCGGTGCCGGCAGGAATGTTCGGTGCCATGGGCGCTTTCTCGACCTTGTGGTCGCCGCACATCGGGCATTCCACCTCGCCGCCCGAAATCTGGCTTTCGCACGCTTCGGAATCGGCAAACCACGCCTCAAACACGTGCTCCTGTCCGCATTTTAGGTCGAACACAATCATCGCAACTGATCCAATACCGTCTTAAGCTCCGATCGGTTCTCACTAAGTATCTTAATTTGGTACAAAATCAAGCGTTGGCGACAAGATGAACAAATCCCACGGCGCCCATCGGCGCGGACCGCCCTCGCCCTGGATTGTGCGTTTCGCTGGCGAAATCGAGCCCGGCGGGCAGGTGCTTGACCTTGCATGCGGCAGCGGCCGGCACAGCATTTACCTGCTGCAGCGCGGCCATGCCGTCACGTCGAGCGATATCGACGTCTCGGCTTTGGCGGACCTTCAGGAAGAATCGAATCTGGAAATCGTCGCGGCGGATCTCGAAAACGCGCCCTGGCCCTTTTCGGACCGCCAGTTCGCTGCCGTGATCGTCACCAACTATCTCCACCGCCCGCTATTTCCAAATATTCTCTCTGCCCTGGCACCCGGTGGATTGCTGCTTTACGAGACATTCGCGGCGGGAAACGAGCGCTTCGGGCGGCCGAGAAACCCAGCGTATCTGTTGAAACGCGGCGAGCTCATTTCCGGTATTCTCGCCGGGCTGACGATCCTCGCCTATGAAGATGTCATAATCGACGAACCATCGCCCGCGGCCGTGCAACGCGTTTGTGCGCGCAAACCGAAATAATGGCTTGTCCAAATCCCGGCAAGTTCGAAGATAAAAAGGAAGAGTAAGAGATGACGAAATATGTCATTCGTGGCGGAGAAGAGGGCAAGGCGAGATTGCGGATCATCTCCGATGCCCTCTGGCCCGCCAGCCGCAGCCTACTCGAAGGCGCCGGTATCCAGAGTGGCATGGCTTGTCTGGATGTCGGCTGTGGTGGCGGCCACGTCACATTGGCGATGGCACGTCTGGTGGGACCTTCGGGAATGGTCACTGGGGTCGATATGGACCGCGTCAAGCTGGGACTGGCACAACAGGACGCCGAACGGGAAAATATTGCTCATGTGAGCTTCCGCCAGCTCGACGCCAACCAGCTCGACTATGGCGGCGGATATGACCTTGTCTATGCGCGATTTCTGCTGACTCATTTAAGCGATCCGCTCAGCACCTTGCAGGGCATGGTGAATGCGGCCAAACCGGGAGGCGTCATTGTTGTCGAGGATTTGGACCACGCCGCGATTTTCAGTTACCCGGTATGTCCGGCGATCGCGCAATTCAGCCGATTGTACGATCGTCTTGCACGCTTGAGCGGGGGCGATCCAGAGATCGGCCCCAAGTTGCCGGCACTGTTTCATCAGGCCGGGCTACGGGACCCGCAATTTTCTCATATCCAACCGGCCTTCATGCAAGGCGAGGCGAAAAAAATTCATGAAATCACTCTGGAAAACGTCGCTCCCGCCGTCATTGACGCCGCCTTGGCCAGCGAGGCCGAAATCGAAGCCCTATATTCGGACCTGAGCGAATTTTCTCAAGATTCGCAGACCATCGTGAGCTTTCCGCGCATTTTTCAAATTTGGGCGCGGCGCCCGTAGGCAATCGAGCTAAACGGCGCGAGCGACCTTTTCGTCGCCGGCCGGAACATGAAAATCGCGGTCATGCTGGAGAGCCGGTATCGCGGCGCGCGCCTTGGCCACCTGGTCGAGATCGATCTCCGCCGTCACATAGCCGACGCCTTCGCCGGCATCGGCCAGCACCGTGCCCCAGGGATCGACGATCAGCGAATGGCCGAAGGTGGTCCGTCCGCCGGAATGGCTGCCCCACATGCAGGGCGAGATTACGAAAGCGGCGCTCTCGATGGCGCGGGCGCGGTTCAGCACATGCCAAACCGCCTCGCCGGTCACCTTGGTGAACGCCGCCGGAATGGAAATGATGTCCGCACCACCATGGGCAAGGGCGCGGTAAAGATGGGGGAAGCGCAGATCGTAACAGACGCTCATGCCGAGGCCGCCCCAAGGCGTTTGCGCAATCACGGCGTTGTCGCCGGCGCGGAAGGAATCTGATTCGCGGTAGATCTCGCCATTCGGCAGATCGACATCAAACATGTGGATCTTGTCGTAGCGGGCGACGATCGCGCCGTCGCCATCGAGGAGGACCGAGCAATTGGCGACCCGGCCGTCGGCGGCCCGCGCGCCGACCGAGCCGGCGACGATCCAGGCGCCGGTCTGTTGAGCAATTTCGGCGAAGGCGGCGATAGCCGGATGTTTATCCAGCTCCGCCGCTTGCGCCTGAACCGCTTCGTCGCGGTGATCCATCAGCGCGACATTTTCCGGCAGCGCGATGAGCCGGGCGCCCTCGCTTTCCGCGGCGCGCGCCAACTCGCAGGCGATGCGTAAATTTTCCGCCATGTCCTGACCGCTGCTTGGTTGAATGCAGGCCACCCGTACTTTGTTTTCCGTCATGACAACCCCAATATGCTGTCCAGTTCGCCCGCCCGCTCAAGCGCCACCAGTTCGTCGGAGCCGCCGATGGGCTCACCGTCGATGAAAATTTGCGGCACCGTGTAGCCGCCCGAGCGCGCTTCCATCTCGCGGCGCAATTCCGGGTTTCCCATCACGCCGATATCTGTGAAGGGCACGCCTTTCATTTCGAGCAGCCGCTTGGCGCGGTCGCAGAACGGGCAAAATGGCGTTGTGTAGAGGGTAATTTCGGGCACTTTCGATTCCTACGCTTTGGCTTCCGGCATCATCATGTAGAACGATCCTGGGTTCGTGCAAGGGTCAATACATCGACATGCGCGGCGCCGCCCCGGAGAAGCGCCCGCACGCAGGCTTCCGAAGTGGCGCCGGTGGTGATCACGTCATCGATGAGGAGGATGGATTTTCCCTGTACCAGTTTGGCGTGGCGCTTGCGCAGGCGGAACGCGCCTTGCACGTTCTTGCGCCGCTCGCTGGCGCTGTGGCGGGCCTGAGATTTGGTGACGCGGGCGCGGATGAGGAGATTGGCAATGCAAGCCGTGCCGGAAGCGCGGCTCACCGTCGCCGCCAACAGGGCCGATTGGTTGAAGCGCCGCACCATAAGCCGCCAGCGGTGGAGCGGTACCGGCGCGATGAAATCGGCGTCGGCCAGCAGAGTTCGGCGCCAGCGCGCGCCATCCAGCCGCCGAGCGCCGGT
>PTKB01000092.1 GCA_002937555.1 Alphaproteobacteria bacterium MarineAlpha10_Bin2
CCACCGCACGCACCAACCAGCCCGGCCACTCGGTCCAGCGCCCGCCGAGAATGCTGGCGTCGCTCGCCACAATGATCGCGGAACGGCGCGGACGGGTGTCGCTCTCCGCCGTCTCCATGCGCAGCGTGCTCGACGGCATCGGCTCGCGCCTCGACGAAAGCCACGAATTGGCGCGCTACCTGATCGGCCTGCTGATCTTTCTCGGATTGCTCGGCACGTTCTGGGGCCTCTTACAAACCGTGACCTCGGTGGGCGAAGTGATCGGCGGGCTTTCGGTCGGCGGCGAGGATTTGGGCTCGGCCTTCGACGATCTCAAAAGCGGACTCGAAGCGCCGCTCGAGGGCATGGGAACGGCGTTCAGTTCTTCGCTCTTCGGTCTCGCCGGCTCGCTTGTGCTGGGCTTCTTGGAATTGCAGGCGTCGCAAGCGCAGAATCGGTTCTACAACGACCTGGAGGACTGGCTGTCCTCCCACACCCGGCTTACCGGCGGCACGCTTTCGCTCGAAGGCGGAGATCAATCGGTGCCGGCCTATGTCAGCGCCCTCCTCGAGCGCACCGCCGACAGTTTGGACGATCTGCAACGCGCTCTGACGCGCGGCGAGGACAACCGGGCCACGTCGAGCGCCAACATGCTTGCGCTCACCGAACGCCTGGCGACGCTGACCGATCAAATGCGCGCCGAACAGGACCTCATGGTAAAGCTGGTGGAAAACCAGATGGAAATGCGCCCCGTGCTGGAGCGCCTGGCGGAATCGGGCGGCAAACCGGTGTCGCTCGACGAGACCAGCCGAGCGCATTTGCGCAATCTCGATGTCTATATGGGGCGGTTGCTTGAAGAAATGGTGTCGGGGCGCGAGCAGAGCGTGAATGAGATCAGGAGCGAGTTCAAACTTCTCGCCCGCACGATCGCCGCCGTTGCCGAAAACGAACGGCGCGACGGGCGCGGCTAACGCGGTCCGGCCGCGATGTCACGCGCCTCCCGCTCCAGCCGCCGCCGCGGCGTTTCCCCGGCAATCTGGCCCGGCTTCGTCGATGTTCTATCGACGTTGCTGCTGGTGATGATCTTTCTGCTCGTCGTCTACATGCTGGCGCAGTATTTCCTGCAGCGCTCGGTTTCGGAAAAAAGCGAGGCGTTGAGCGAGCTTGATCATCAGGTCGCGGAATTAGCCGATCTGCTGTCACTCGAACGCCAGTCGAACAGGGACATGCGCTCCAATATTTCGCAACTTTCCACCGAGCTGCAAAACTCGCTCGAAGCACGGGACGCGCTCAGCCTGTCGCTGGCCCGCTCCGATGAGGAGAGTGATACGCTTCGCCTACGCCTGCGCGACATGACGTCGGAGGCGCAGACAGCGCTCGCCGACGCCACCGACGCCAACCGCAAGGTCGCCGAGGCGCAACTGCGTGCCGAGGCGGGCGAAGACAAGATTCGCGTGATGCTGAGCGAGGTCGAGCAATTGCGCCGCGATATCGCAGCTCTTCAAACCGTGCGTGGCGATTTGGAAGAAGATGTCATCCAGCTCGCCGCCGCGCTAAAGAGCCGCGAGGACGAAGCGAGCGATCTTAGCGCCGAGTTGAAAACAAGCGAAGAGTCCGCCCGCCAGCTCACCACCGCGTTAAAGAGCAGCGAAAACGAAACCAGCCGGCTTGCCGAAACCCTGACGCGGAGCGAACAACAGGCGAGCCGGCTCGCAGCCTTGCTTCAGGAGAGCCAAGACGATACCAACCAGCTCGCCTCCGCGCTCGACGCCAGCGAACGCGAGAGCACGCGGCTCGATCGTGCGTTTACCGCGGCACGTGACCGCTCAAGCGAGCTGATGGCGAAGCTCTCCGATGAAAACGAGCGTACCGCCCTCGCGCAGAAGGAACTGGAAGACCGCAACATTCAATTGCGAGAATTACAGGATCTGTATTTACTGAACGACAGTCAATTGGACGATTCGAAAGCTCTGACCGCGCGGCAATCCGACGAGATTGGCGTTCTCAACCGGCAACTCCTGGCGGTGCGGGCGCAATTGGCCCGCATCGAAGCGGCGCTGGACACTTCGGAAGCCAAATCGGAAGAGCAAAAGGTGGTGATCGTCGATCTCGGCCGGCGTCTTAATCTTGCCCTCGCCGCCAAAGTCGAGGAGCTGGCCGAATATCGCTCCGAATTCTTCGGCCGCTTGCGACAGGTTCTGGCCGGCCGTCAGGGCTTCACCATCATCGGCGACCGCTTCGTGTTTCAGTCGGAAGTGTTGTTCGGCTCGGGCTCGGCCGAACTTGGCCAAAGCGGCAAGCAAAGCCTGAATACGTTCGCCAACGTGTTGAAAGATGTCATGACGCGCATACCGAAAGACCTGCCCTGGATTTTACAGGTCGACGGGCATACCGACCGCATTCCCATCGAAACGCCGCGCTTCCCGTCCAACTGGGAGCTGTCGGCGGCGCGCGCCATCGAGGTGGTTAATTATTTGATCACTCGGGGAATCTCGCCGACGCGCCTCAGCGCCACCGGGTACGGCGAGTTTCAGCCCATCGACGAGCGTGACGACGAGATCGCCCACCGGCGCAACCGGCGCATCGAGCTTAAGCTGACTCAGCGCTGAGCGGCGCCTCGGCGGCCTCCGCCGCATCCACGGCGCCAGTGCTGTCGAATTGCAGCGCCGCCAGGCGGGCATAGAGGCCGTCCTCGGCGACCAGGCTGTCATGGCTGCCTTCGGCAACGACACGTCCTTCCTGCATCACCACGATACGGTCCGCCTTTTGTACGGTGGCCAAGCGGTGGGCGATGACGAGGGTGGTGCGCCCCGCCATTAATGTATCCAGCGCCTGCTGCACCGCCCGCTCGCTCTCGGCATCGAGCGCGCTGGTCGCCTCGTCGAGCAACAGAATCACCGGATTGCGCAGGATCGACCGGGCGATGGCGATGCGCTGTTTCTGGCCGCCGGAGAGGCGCATGCCTTTTTCGCCGAGGAAAGTGGCGAAGCCTTCCGGCAGCGCATCGAGGAATCCTTCCGCGCCGGCGGCGCGCGCCGCCGCGCGAACGTCTTCGTCGCTGGCGACTGGGCGGCCGAAACGGATATTCTCCCACGCATCGGCGGCGAAAATCGCCGGGTCCTGCGGCACCAGGCCGAACCGGGCACGCGCCTCCCCGGGCTCTGTTTGGCGCAAATCCATGCCGTCGAGGCGCACCGCGCCCTGGGAGGGGTCGTAAAAGCGCAGCAGCAGATTAAAGACACTCGTCTTGCCGGCGCCGGACGGCCCGACCAGGGCCACCCGCTCGCCAGGTTTCACGCTCAGCGAATAGTCGATCAGCGCCGGCTCGTCGGGGCGCGAGGGATAGCTGAAGGTCACATTCTCAAGGGCGATTGCGCCCTCGGGCGGCTCCGGCAGCGCATCAGGGTTTTCCGGCGCGACGATATCGCTTTCCTGGCGCAACATTTCCACCAGCCGCTCGGCCGCGCCGGCGGCGTGCTGGAGATCGCCATAGACTTCGCTGAGCGAGCCCACCGAGCCGGCGACGACGACGGCGAAGAATATAAAGGACGACAATTCGCCGCCGGTCAATCTGCCGTCGAGCACGTCATGGCCGCCCAGCCACAGCACCGCCGCGATGCCGGTAAAGACGAACAGAATGACGAATGCGGTGAGATAGGCGCGCGCCCGTACCCGCCCCAGCGCCGTGCGGAAGGCGCGATCGACTTTGGCGCCGAAGCTGGCCTGAATATTGGCTTCCTGGCCGAACGCCTGAATGGTGTGAATGGCGTTGAGCGATTCTTCCACCTGGCCGCCGAGATCGGCGATGCGGTCCTGGCTGAGACGCGAGCGCTGGCGCACCCGCCGTCCGAGGATAATGATCGGCACCACCACCACCGGCACCAGAACGAACACCAGCCCGGTCAATCGCGGGCTGGTGATGAACAGCATGACGATGCCACCGGTAAGCAAAAGAAGATTGCGCAGCGCCGAAGACGCCTGACTGCCGATCACGGTTTGTAGGAGCGTGGTATCGGTGGTGATGCGCGACAGCAGCTCGCCTGTCTTGTTGATCTCGAAAAAAGCCGGGCTGAGGCGGAGGATTCTTTCGAAAATTGCTGTCCGGATATCCGCCACCACCCGCTCGCCAAGCCAGGAGACGAGATAAAAGCGCGAAAATGTGCCTGCCGCGAGCAGCACTACCATGCCGATCAAGTAAACAAGTGCATCGTTCAAGAGATCGATATTGTCGCCGCCGAGGCCCTGATCGATGAGCAGCCGCAAACCCACGCCCATCGCCAACACCGCTGCGGCGGAAACGGTAAGCGCGACCAAGGCGCCGTACAAAACCGCCCGGTACGGCCGTACAAATCGCAACAGCGGGCGTATCTGCTTGAGATCCTTGCCCTTTTCCCTCTCGCTCCGGGTCTCGCGCCGGCCGCGGCCGGGGCCGAAAATGCTCATGCGCCGAACCGGTGGCGCGCCACCTTCGAATATTGCAAATTCCGATACGCAGTCACTGGTTCATTCCGCCCTCAGGATGCCGACTGGGTATATCAGCCATCACCGGAAGGGCCAACAGGAACAGGGGCTTGTCCCAAGCCGGGGCTTGCCAGAATTCGGCGGTGGATATATACAGGCGCCCTCAGACAGCGGACAGAAGCGATGAAAAAAGATATTCACCCCGATTATCATGAAATTACCGTGGTGCGCACCGACGGCAGCACTTTCAAGACCCGCTCAACCTGGGGCAAGGAAGGCGACACCATGACGCTCGACGTCGATCCGTTGTCGCACCCCGTATGGACGGGCGGCCATCAACGGCTGGTCGATACTGCCGGGCAGGTCTCGCGCTTCAACAAGCGCTTCGCCGATTTCGGCATTAAGTAGGCCGCTCCACGCCGCCCAGCTAGGCGAATTTCACTTCTCCCTGACTGGCCAACCCACCTTGATCGTTCGCCGCCCAGACGGCGGCGCTTGAGCCTTCGTCCGAGGGCGCGCCGCCGAGCGTCATGGCGTGATCGACGAATAGTGGCGACAGGGCGCGGAAGGAAAACTCTTTGATCTCGGCATCCGGGCGGCTGCGCCGGCAGAGGTCCACCATCAATGTCGCGATCAGCGGGCCATGCACGACGAGGCCGGGATAGCCTTCTTCCTGGGTGCAATAGGGCTGATCGTAGTGAATGCGGTGCGGGTTGAAGGTAAGCGCAGAATATCGGAACAGCATTACCGGATCGGGCCTGAGCTCGCGCCGCCAGGCGGCCTCTTCGGGAGCGGGCCTCGGCGGCGGCATGGCGCCTGATTTCGGCGCTTCGGTATAGACGATGTTCTGCTCTTCTTCGATCGCCACCTCGTCCGCCGCGTTCAACACCGTGTGACGCAGATTGACGAAGACGAGCCGGCCGCTCTTGCCGCTTTTTTCGGTGATGCTGGCGATTTCCGAGCGCTTCAGAGCCATTTCGCCGAGACGAAGCGGCGCCAAGAAACGAATCTGGCTGGCGGCCCACATGCGCCGCGGCAACGGCACGGGCGGCATCAGCGCGCCGCGCGCCGGCAGGCCGTCCGTTCCCAGTTTGGATTGCACCGTGGCGTCGCGGAAGAACATCCAGTGCCAGCACGGCGGCAGTGGATCGCCGTCCTTGGTCGGCGCGTCGTCGCGGTCGAGGGCGGCACTCATGCCGGCCGTCAGGGCGGTATCGATACGCTCGCGCTGTTCGCGCGCGTTGCCGATCCAATCGTCGAATTTCGATTCCGTTTGCGCGTCCATTTTGTGTTTCCTAAGGTTTATCCGAACTCGGCGCGAACCGCATCCGTGTGCTCGCCCAGTGCCGGCACCGGGCCGAGCGCACCATCATCGCCGGCAAATTGCGCTGGCGGGGCGACGAGTTCCACTGCGCCGCTGGCGGTGGCGACCGAAACATGGCGCAACTGCGGATGCTGCGCCAGGTCGCCGACCTCGTTTAGGCGGCCAAAGGCGATGCCCGCTTCGCGCAACAAGGCGCTCAGCGATTCGACATCATAGGCGGCGAAGGCGGTGGTGATCAGGCCGTCCATCTCACCCCGGTTGGCGACGCGGAGCGCGTTGTCGCGAAAGCGCGAATCCTCGGTCAGCGCGGCGTCGCCGAGAACTTGCGCGCAAAAGCGCGCCCATTCGCGGTTGTTCTGGATGGCGATGACGATATGCCCGCTGGCGCCCACCGGATAGGCGCCATAGGGCGCGATCATGGCATGGCTGAGCCCGCTCCTCGCCGGCGCGCCGGCGCCGTGCTGGTGATGCAGGAGCGGCACGTTCATCCAATCGGCCATGCCGTCAAACAGCGAAATTGCAATACCGTCGCCGGCCCCGCTTTGGCTCCGCGCATAGAGTGCCTCCAGGATGGCGCCATAAGCGTTGAGCCCGGCGCCGATATCGCAGGCCGACACGCCGACGCGCGCCGGCGCCTCCGGCGTGCCGGTCACAGCGACGATTCCGGCTTCGCACTGCACCAGGAAATCATAGGCCTTCATGGCGCGGTAGGGGCCGCTATCGCCATAGCCGCTGATATCGCAAGTGATCAGATGGGGATGCTGAGCGCGTAGTTCTGCGGACGAAAAACCGGCGCGCGCGGTGGCGCCCGGCGCCAGATTTTGCACGAAAATGTCGGCGCGGGCGATCAGGCGGTGGAGAAAGGCGGCATCGTCGGCTTGCTTGAAATCGAGCACCACCGACTGCTTGCCGCGGTTGAGCCAGACGAACCACGAGCATTCGCCGTGCACATGGTGATCATAAGCGCGGGCGAAATCGCCTTCCGGGCGCTCGATCTTGATGACCCGCGCGCCGGCATCGGCGAGGCGCGACGTGGCGAACGGCGCCGCCACGGCCTGTTCGACGGAGACGACAAGCACGTCTTTCAGGCGGCCGGCCATGGCGATATATCAATAAGAGCGCGGCATCCCGAGCACATGCTGCCCGAGATAGGCGAGGATCAGATTGGTCGAGATCGGCGCGGTGCGGTAGAGCCGCGTTTCGCGGAATTTGCGCTCGATGTCATATTCCTCGGCAAAGCCGAAGCCGCCAAAGGTTTGCATGCAGACATCCGCCGCTTCCCACGACGCTTCCGAGGCGAGCAGCTTGGCCATGTTGGCTTCGGCGCCGCAGGGGACACCGGCGTCGAACAGAGCGGCGGCCTTGCGCGTCATCAGATCGGCGGCTTGCGCGTTGGCATAGGCCTTGGCGATCGGGAACTGAATTCCTTGATTAGCGCCGATCGGGCGGTCGAACACTTCGCGCTCGGTGGCGTAGGCGCTGGCCTTCTCGATGAACCAACGCGAATCGCCGAGACACTCGCCGGAAATCAAAATGCGCTCGGCATTCATGCCGTCGAGAATATATTTAAAGCCCCTGCCCTCTTCGCCGATCAGGCTGGTGGCGGGAATTTCCAGATTGTCGAAGAACAGCTCGTTGGTGGAGTGATTCACCATGGTGCGGATGGGGCGGATTTCGAGGCCGTTGCCGACCGCCTTGTCGAGTTCGACAAGAAAGACCGAAAGGCCGTCGGAGCGCTTCTTGCATTCCTCCTTGGGCGTGGTGCGCGCCAACAACAGCAACAGATCGGATTGCAGCGCGCGCGAAATCCACACCTTCTGGCCGTTTACCACATAGGCATCATTGCCTTTCTTTTCGGCCATGGTGCGGAGCTGGGTGGTGTCGGATCCGGTGCCGGGTTCGGTGACGCCGAACGCCTGCAGGCGTAATTCGCCGCTCGCCACCTTGGGCAGGTATTTTTGCTTTTGTTCGGCCGAGCCGTGCCTGAGCACGGTGCCCATGGTGTACATCTGCGCATGGCCGGCGCCGCCATTACAGCCCGAGGCGTGAATCTCCTCCAAAATCGCCGCGCCGGCCCCGACACCGAGGCCGCTGCCGCCATATTCCTCCGGGATCATTGCGGCGAGAAAGCCGGAATCGGTCAGTTCCTGAACGAATTCTGCCGGATATTCGCGCTCGCGATCCTTGGCGCGCCAATATTCGCCGGGATATTTGGCGCACAGCGCGCGCACCGGCGCGCGCAATTCCTCGTAATTATTCGAGAGGTCGATGACCGCTTCGGAATTCTCCGTCATATGGCGGCGTCCCTCACTCGACGGTAACGGAATGTCGGTGTTGTGGGGTAAGACAGATGTGTTCTTCTCCTTCGATGTCACATGTCGTAGTTCCGCACTCTGGGTTGCGAAATACAGCGATTATCAAAAGTTTCTCCATCAAACGATATCCAGTCTACGCAAGGACGGATTGAACTTCCAACAGATTGCTGATTGGTTGAATGAGAACGGATACTCTACCGTCAGGGGTAAGAGGTTCCGCAACACACACGTTCATTCCATCATCAAGAAAAAGTCAGTCAGAGATGACAGGGTGGGAAAAAACTACCCCTCTCTGTTCTCCAACTGTCGTTTGGAGTTGGTGGACAAATCTCTGGTGGGAGAGGTCTGAGGGATACCGAAAGTCGTTTTCTGGATTTGGTATCCCCTGACTGCATTTTTTCCCCTCACCAGTGATTCCGACGTATCCCATTGTCTAAATACAAGAGGGATACACGGAAGGAATGAATCGAATCACCCCTTCCATATATCGAGGAGGATAAAAATGAACACATCGCAAAACCCATCTCACGATGCACATCTATTTAGTCGAATGACTGACATTCTGGTTATGTCTGGAACAGGAAAACATCATTACGGAGTGGATATTCCCAATCTGGGGATTCTCGCATCAGTGATGAATCAATTGGGTATGACCAACAAACTTGGTCAAAACCTCAATGCAAACTCTCTGAAACAGGTCATCTTCAGAATGAGACACAGGAGTTCTGGTCTTAATGATTTCAGTCCTGATTGGTCTGAGTTCGATGAACCTGATGCATTGAGTCACTCATATGAGAATATTGTGCATATGAGGTCTGACCTTTCTGACTCATCTCGACCCATACTAAAAGGAACTTGCCTCGCTTCGACGTACGAGTACCTCGTACTGTTAATGGTGCGCTCTGTTAAGCCATCTAGCAAGTCCATAACGGTTTGCATTTCAAGACGAGCCGTTTGGTAACTAGCAGAGCGACGAATTACCTGAAGGCCGGCAATCTCTAGTTGAGCGTTTCCCGGTCCGGTCGACATGGCGTGAATCGGTCCTTGTCCGGCCGTTTCGGTTAACACTAAAGCGTTATCTGGTTGCTCCGGAAGAAACGACTTAAAGATTGATGTCGTTACTCCGCCAGTCGTTAAGAGGTCAGAAATATCGTCAAGTAGCATTACAACCCCACAATGTCTTTCATCTCTTTACCAATTCGTTGTTCGAATCCCTTAGCGTGCATATCAACAGCGGCCTCTAAAAACTTCCATCGCGTTGGAGGCGCATG
>PTKB01000093.1 GCA_002937555.1 Alphaproteobacteria bacterium MarineAlpha10_Bin2
AGGATGGATTTTCCCTGTACCAGTTTGGCGTGGTACTTGCGCAGGCGGAACGCGCCTTGCACGTTCTTGCGCTACTCGCTGGCGCTGAGGCGGGCCTGAGATTTGGTGGCGCGGGCGCGGATGAGGAGATTGGCAATGCAAGCCGTGCCGGAAGAGCGGCTCACCGTCGCCGCCAACAGGGCCGATTGGTTGAAGCGCCGCGCCATAAGCCGCCAGCGGTGGAGCGGTACCGGCGCGATGAAATCGGCGTCGGCCAGCAGTTCGGCGCCAGCGCGCGCCATCCAGCCGCCGAGCGCCGGTGCGATCCAGGTGCGGTCGGCCATTTTCAGCGCCAGAATGAGATCGCGGCCGACGCTGCGGTAGAGAATGGCGGCGCGGGCGCGGCGATAGCCGGGCGGTGTCTGGATGCAGACGGCGCAGAGCGCCCCGGCCTCGGCCTCGATTTCAAATGGCGTGCCGCAGCAGGCGCAATAGGGTGCGGTGATAAAGCCGACCTTGCTCCAGCACTCGGCGCAGAGCCGCCCCGGCACGTCGACCGGCGCATCGCAGGCGCCGCAATGTGGCGGCCAGAACCATGTCCATGCCGCCGAGCGTCAGTCTGCGCGCGGCGGCGGTGAATGCCAGAGTGCGAACCATATCCTCAATCAAGCGTCCGCCGGCGGCCAGGTCAACCGCCATGGCACTTTGCCGGGCGCGCCCGCGCATGGCATATAGCAACCATGACAACGGCCGGGGACAGCGACAAAGGCCCGTTCGACCGCGTGCTCTTACGCCAGCGCCGCGACCGCGCGGCGGCGAATTTTGCTGCCCATTCCTTTCTCGCGCGCGAAGTCTCGGCGCGTCTCGCCGAGCGCCTCGGCGATATCAAACGGCGCTTTCCCCTGGCTGTCGATCTCGCTTGCCGCGAGGGCTGCCTCGGCGATGCGCTCGCCGGCCTGAACGGCATCGAGCGCCTGATCCAGTGCGATCTTTCGCCGGCCATGGTGGCGCGCGCCTCAGGCCCGTACCGCGTGGTGGCGGACGAGGAATGGCTGCCGTTCGCCGCTGCTTCGCTCGATCTCGTCGTCAGCGCGCTCAGTCTTCATTGGGTCAACGACCTGCCTGGCGCGCTCATTCAAATCCGTCGCGCGCTCCGTCCCGACGGGCTGTTCCTCGGCGCCATCATCGGCGGCGACAGTCTGAGCGAATTGCGCCAGGCCCTGGCGCGGGCGGAAAGCGAGCTCGAAGGCGGGATCAGCCCGAGAATTGCGCCGTTCGCTGAAATCCGCGATCTCGGCGGATTGCTGCAACGCGCCGGCTTTGCGCTCCCGGTGGTCGATAGCGATGTAATTAACGTCAGCTACCCGGACGCGCTCGCCCTGATGCGCGACTTGCGCGGCATGGGGGAGAGCAATGTCCTAAGACAACGCCGCGCCGGCTTTACGCGGCGCTCGACGTTGCTGGCGGCGGCGGATCATTACCGCGACATGTTCGGCGATGACAGCGGGCGTATCCCGGCGACGTTTCAAGTGCTTTATCTCGCCGGCTGGTGTCCGCATGAGAGCCAGCAGCAGGCGCTCAAACCAGGCTCCGGCGAGGTCAGCCTGGCGGCGGTGCTGGGCGAGAGCGAGGCGCCGGACTAAAGCAAATCGCGCAGCGCCGCGACGAGCGGCGCATCGGCCGGCGGCATCGGCCAGTCGCCAAGCTTGGACGGACGCACCCATTTTAATTGCTGGCCCTCGCGGGCGCTGACAGCGCCCTGCCAAATGCGGCAGACGTAAAGCGGCATGAGGAGATGAAACTCTTCATAGGCGTGCGAGGCGAAGCTGAGCGGCGCGAGACAGCTTTCCGCGACGTCGATACCCAACTCCTCCTTCAGCTCGCGGATGAGGGCGGCTTCGGGCGTTTCGCCTTGGCGCAGCTTGCCGCCGGGAAATTCCCACAAGCCTTCGAGATGCTTGCCCGCCGGCCGCTGAGCGATCAGCACCCGGCCGTCCGGATCGACCAGGGCGATCGCGGCAACCAGCAGGATGGGCTTTTGCTCAGGAGCGGTAGTCGGCATTGATGTCGATATAGCGGTGGGTCAAATCGCAGCTCCAGACGGTCGCATTGCCCTTGCCGACGCCGAGATCGATGGCGATATCGATTTCGCGTCCGCGCATGTGGCGCGCTGCCTTCGCCTCGCGGTAGCCCGGCGCCTTCCTGCCGCCGCGCGCCACCCGCTGTCCGCCGATGGCGATCGCCAGTTTGTCCGGCCGAATTTTTTCTCCCGAGCGGCCGATGGCCATCACCAGACGCCCCCAATTGGCATCGGCGCCAGCGACCGCCGTCTTGACCAGGGGCGAGTTCGCTACGACCAGGCCTGCCCTCCGGGCCGCCGCTTCCGACGCCGCGCCGCGCACATGGACGGTGAGAAACTTCTCGGCGCCTTCGCCGTCGCGAACGATTTGCTGCGCCAGGTCCGTCATCACCTCCTGCAGGGCTGCGCGAAATCCGATGAGGCGGGGATCGCCGGCGCGGGAAACAGCCGGGTGATGGACCTGCCCGGTGGCAAACAGCAAACAGGTATCGCTGGTCGAGGTATCGCCGTCGACGGTAATCGAATTGAACGAACGGTCGTTCGCCGCGCGCAGTACCGAGTTCATTACCCGCACCGGCACGCGCGCATCGGTGAAAATAAAGGCCAGCATGGTGGCCATATTGGGCGCGATCATACCGGAGCCCTTGGCAATGCCGGCGATGGTGACGCTTTCTCCACCGATTTTGACCCGGCGCGAGGCGCCCTTGGGAAAGGTGTCGGTGGTCATGATGGCGCGCGCGCCGTCGTGCCAGGAAGTGGGCGATAATTTACCGCAAAGCGGTGGCAAGGCCCGGGTAATGCGCTCGACCGCCAGCGGCTCGCCGATGACGCCGGTGGAAGCGATAAATACTTCATCCGGCGCGGCGCGGAGAAGTTTCGCCGCTGCCTTGGCGGTGCGGCCAACCGCCCGGTCGCCGCTTTTTCCGGTGAAGACATTGGCGTTGCCGGCGTTGACCACCAGCCCCCGCGCCCGGCCCTGGGGCAGCAAGTCACGGCACCATGTCACCGGCGCGCCGGGTATTTGCGAGCGCGTCAATACGCCAGCGACGCGGGTGCCGGCCGCGAGTTCGGCGAGCAGCAAATCATCCCGTCCGGTGTAGCGCTCACCGGCGGCGATGGCGGCGAGGCGCACCCCCGCCACCACCGGCATGGTGGGGAATTTTTTCGGCGCCAAAGGCGATATGCCGCTCATGACATGCTTGCCTCAGGGCGCGACGGTTACGCCGGCGAAGAAATCCTCGTCCATCTCGAACAGTTCGATCTCGGCATCTTCGCGCTCCTGCTTGGCGGCATCGGCGACCAGGCGGTCGGCGATTTCGGCGCGCAGTTTTTGTTCGACCTGAGCGAATTCGGGCGGCTCAGGGACGCGCCGCTCCGAGACCGTAATGACGTGCCAGCCGAACTGGGTTTGTACCGGCGCGGAGATTCCGCCGTCCTCGAGCGCAAAAGCGGCTTCGGCAAATTCAGCCACGACCTGTTCGCGGCGCAGGAAACCCAACGCGCCACCCTGCGGAGCAGACGGCCCGACCGAGTAACTTCTCGCGGTCGCGGTAAATTCGGCGCCGCCTTCCAATTCCGCCACGACTTTCTCGGCTTCCTCTTCGGTGGTGACGAGGATATGGCTGATGTTGCGTTCTTCGGCCTCGGGAAAATTTTCCAGAAACTTCTGGTAACTCTCCTGCATTAGTTCGTCATCGAGATATTTCGAGACAATGTCGCGCGCGTAATAGTCATGGGCAAGGCGCATGGCATAAAAATCCACACGTGCGACAATTCTCGGATCGTTGCGCAACCCAGCTTCGGTCCCCTTCGCCGCGAGCAACTTAATATCGATCAACTGCTCGCGAATGAGCGGGAACAATTTCTCGGGCGGCATGCCGCGAAATTGTGCCGACAGAAGCTCCAGCGCCAGTAAAATTTCCGTCCGGGTTATGGTTTCGCCGTTGACGGTCGCGGCAACGGGATTGTCATCCTGGGCCCAAGCCGTTTGCCCGTTCGGAATAATAATCAGCACCGCAACAGCGACCGACGCGAGCCACCGGGCCCCACGGTGACTAAATCCGGACAAAATCATGTGAATTCCCCATGCCTTGAGATGGCGGCTTGCCGACGTGCCGCCGCCGAGCGCTTTAACCATATCACCCGAATTCGCACAACCTGCCCGTCGCGCCCGGGGCAGCGATCTTAGAGCCGTTGACACTATCCTGCGGCGCGCTTATCTCTCAACGGCGGGCTCATTGCAGCCGCGCGCTAATCTAGACTGATTTCGAGGTCATCCCATGATGCGGGGATTGACGCGCCGAATTTTCGGCACGGCAAATGAGCGTGTAGTCAAGGCCTACGCCAAGCGAGTGGACGCCACCAACAGCCTTGAGGCCGGCTTGGAGGGACTCTCAGACGACGCGTTGCGCGCCCGCACGGGCGAATTACGCGAGCGCCTGGCAAAAAATGCCAACATGGACGCCATCCTCCCCGAAGCATTCGCCACCGTGCGCGAGGCGGCAAAGCGCACCCTCGGCCAGCGCCATTACGATGTGCAATTGATTGGCGGCATGGTGTTGCATGAAGGCCATATCGCCGAAATGGCGACCGGCGAAGGCAAGACCCTGGTGTCAACGCTTCCGGTCTATCTAAACGCGCTGCAAGGCAACGGCGTACACATCATTACGGTGAACGATTATCTCGCCAAGCGCGACGCCGCCTGGATGGGCGAGATCTACGAGTTTCTCGGCATGAAAGTCGGCTGCATCGTGCATGGCCTGGAGGACGACGCACGCCGCGCGCAGTATAAATGCGACGTCACTTACGGCACCAATAACGAGTTCGGCTTCGACTATCTGCGCGACAATATGAAGTTCACGTTGGAAAGCATGGTGCAGCGGGATTTCAGCTTCGCCATCGTCGACGAGGTGGACAGCATCCTGATCGACGAATCGCGCACACCGCTGATTATCTCCGGCCCGGCCGAGGATCATTCGGAAATGTATCTGAGCGCCGATGCGCTGTTCCCCCTTCTCGGCGAAGACGATTATGAAATCGACGAAAAGGCGCGCGCGACGACGCTCACGGACGCCGGCACGGAGCATGCCGAAAAGCTGCTTGAGGAACAGGGCCTGTTAAAAAGCCCCAACCTCTACGACATCGAGAACATTTCGGTGGTGCATCACATCAATCAGGCGCTGCGCGCCCATTTGATGTTCGAACGCGACAAGGACTATATCGTCAAGGACGGCCAAGTCATCATCATCGACGAGTTTACCGGCCGCATGATGCCCGGCCGGCGTTTTTCCGACGGCCTGCATCAGGCCCTCGAAGCCAAGGAACAGGTTGCCGTTCAGAACGAGAACCAGACCTTGGCGTCGATCACCTTTCAGAACTATTTCCGAATGTATCCCAAGCTCGCCGGCATGACCGGCACGGCGGCCACCGAAGCGCCCGAATTCGCCGATATTTACAAGCTCGAAGTCACACAAGTTCCGACCAATGAGCCGAATGTTCGAGATGACAATGACGACGAGGTCTATCGCACGGTGGACGAAAAATGGAAGGCCATCATCACCCGAATAGAAGTTAGCCGCCAGGCTGGCCAACCGGTCCTGGTCGGCACCACCAGCATCGAAAAATCGGAGCAGCTGTCGGGAATGATGAAAGAGAAGGGCATCGAGCACAGCGTGCTCAACGCGCGCTACCACGAGCAGGAAGCCGGCATCATCGCCCAGGCCGGCGGCTTCGGCGCGGTGACAATTGCCACCAACATGGCCGGCCGCGGCACCGATATCCAACTCGGCGGCAATGTCGATTTTCGTATTCAGGCCGAGACCGGTGAAAGTGAGGACGCGGCCAAGCTTGAACAGGAAAGCGATCACATCCGAACCGAAGTGGCGGCGGAGCGGGAGAAAGTTTTGGCCGCCGGCGGATTGCTCATCATCGGCAGCGAACGCCATGAAGCGCGGCGCATCGACAATCAGCTGCGCGGCCGCTCGGGACGCCAGGGCGATCCCGGCGCCTCGGTTTTCTTCCTCTCGCTCCAAGACGATCTGATGCGCATTTTCGGCTCCGAGCGGATGGATTCGATGCTCTCCAAGCTCGGCCTCAAAGAAGACGAAGCCATCATCCATCCGTGGATCAACAAGGCCCTGGAAAAGGCCCAGCAAAAGGTCGAGGCGCGCAACTACGAAATCCGCAAAAACCTGCTCAAGTTCGACGATGTCATGAACGATCAGCGCAAGGTGATCTACGAGCAGCGCAAGGATTTGATGCGGGTGGAAGATGTCTCCGAGACCGTCGCGGACATGCGCCACGAAGTGATCGAAGACATTGTCGACGGTAACATCCCGGGAAAGGCATACGCCGAAGAATGGGATATCGAGGGTCTGACGGAGGACTGTGAGCGATTGCTCGGCCTGGAACTGCCGATCGAGGATTGGGCGGCGGAGGAAGGCATAGCGGATGAGGAAATTCGCGAGCGCATCACCGAAGCTTCGGATCGCCAAGCGGCGGCAAAGGTGGCGAAATACGGCGCCGACATATGGCACATCGCCGAGAAAAGCCTATTGCTGCAAATTCTCGACCAGACCTGGAAAGACCATCTGCTGACACTCGATCATTTGCGTCAGGGCATCGGCCTCAGAGCCTATGCCCAGCGCGACCCGCTAAACGAATATAAACAGGAAGCGTTCAGCATGTTCGAAACCATGCTCTCGGGTCTGCGCGAACAGGTCACACAATTGTTGACCCATATCGAACTACGACTGAACGAAGAAGAGGAAGCGCAGCGCCGGCAGCCGCAGGAAACCCATGAGACCCGCCAGGACCCGGCTTTTGTCGGTATGGCGCCGGCCGCCGCGCCGGAAGGTGCGGATAGCGCCATTGCTTTCCCGCCGCCGCCCGAACTGAGCGAAGAAGAGATTGTCGCCTCGGAGGCCAAGCTCGGCACCATGCGCCACGCCGAATTCGACGAAGACGACCCCACTACCTGGGGCCGGACAGGCCGCAACGCGCCCTGCCCTTGCGGATCAGGTAAGAAATTTAAGCAATGCCACGGAAGTTTGGGCTAAGCGCGAGCGAACGCCGTTAGCCGAGACCGATTTTTCCGATCTCGAGGAATTTTTCGCGCCGCTTGGAGCGCAGTTCCGCGCCGCTCAACGGCTTCAATTCATCGAGCGCTTTTTCCAGCGCATCGCCCAGCGAAGCGATCGCGGCTTCCGGCGAGCGGTGGGCGCCGCCGACGGGCTCGGCGACGATTTCATCGACCACCGCCATTTTTAGCAAATCCTGCGCCGTCATTTTTAGCGCGCCCGCCGCTTCTTGGGCATGTTCCGAATCGCGCCACAATATGGCGGCGCAGCCTTCCGGCGTGATCACCGAATAGGTCGCGTGCTCGAGCATCAGGACGCGGTTCGCTACCGCCAGCGCAATGGCGCCGCCGGAGCCGCCCTCGCCGATAATGGCGCTGACGATGGGGGTGCGGAGATCGAGGCAGGTTTCGATACTGCGGGCGATGGCTTCGGCCTGGCCGCGCTCCTCGGCGCCGACGCCAGGATAGGCGCCCGGCGTATCGACCAAGGTCACGACCGGCAGCGAAAACCGTTCCGCCATCCGCATCAGGCGCATCGCCTTGCGATAGCCTTCCGGGTTGGCCATGCCGAAATTGTGGCGCAGCCGGCCTTCCGTATCGGCGCCTTTCTCGTGACCGATCACCATCAGCGAACGTCCGCGGAAACGCCCCAGCCCGCCGATGATGGCGCGGTCTTCCGAGAAGTTGCGGTCGCCGGCGAGCGGCGTGAAATCCTCGATAAGCGCGCTGACATAATCGGTAAAGTGCGGGCGCAGTTGATGGCGCGCCACAAGCGCCTTCTGCCACGGCGACAGGCGGCTATAGGTTTGCCGCAAGATGCGGTCGACACGGCTCTGAAGGCGGGACACCTCTTCGAGGATATTCACGCCGCTGCCGTCGCTTAAATGACGCAGTTCGTGAATCTTGCCCTCGATTTCGGCGATCGGTTTCTCGAAATCCAAGTAGCTGCTCATCGTCGGTATATTATCGTCGTCCGTTCCGTTCTCGTCGGCCATGAAACTACGCCATTTTGCGTTGCCGCGCCAAGCCGGGCGATATTTCGCTCCCGGCGCCGGCCAGGGGATGGTGATCGCGCACCACCGCTTTCAGCCTGTCATCCAATATATGGGTATAGATTTGCGTCGTGGAAATGTCCGCATGGCCTAGCATTTTCTGCACCGCCCGCAAATCGGCGCCGTTGGCCAGAAGATGACTGGCGAAGGCGTGGCGCAATACATGCGGCGAAATTTTTTCCGGCGGCAAACCGGCCTCGATCGCCAATTGCTTGAGAATTTGCGCGAATCGATGGCGCGTCAAATGTCCGCCGCGCGACGGAAATAGCCATTTTGAGCGCCCGGATTGACCAATATGGAGTTCCCTGAGCGGCAAATATTCCGCCAGTGCGGTTTCCGCCGGCTGCCCGACTGGGACGATGCGCTCTTTTCCGCCCTTGCCGCGCACCAGAATGCATTTACGCCCTTCGACCACGTTCTCGATCGGCAACTCCACCAGTTCCGAGACGCGCAACCCGGTGGCATAGAGCAGTTCCACCAAAGCCAGCAGGCGGACGGCGTCGGCGTCGGCGCGCGGGCTGGCGGCTTTTGCCTCAACCCGGGCGCGGGCGGCGTTCAACAGGGCGGCGACTTGGTCTTCGCTGAGGATTTTGGGAAGCGGTCGGCCGAGACGCGGCCCTTCAATGGTCGCGCAAGGGTCGTCGGCGCGCAGGTCTTCGGCCTGCATGAAGCGGTAAATTTGCCTGAGCGCGGAGAGACGACGCGCCGCCGTGCGCGGCGCCAGACCGCTCTCGGAAAGTTCCGTCAGATAGCCGCGCACCGCCGTTGCGTCGGCGCCGGCGAGATCCGATCCGCGCCGGTGTTGCGAGGCCGCGAATTGTTCGATATCCCGCCTGTAGCCGTCGACCGTATGCGCCGCCGCGCCGCGTTCGGAGAGCAGCATTTCCAAAAACAGTTCAAGCACGCGCGCACCGTCGATCGCTCCGGGCCGCTCCGCGCCAGGCGCGGGGTCCATCACAAACCGCCCGCCAGAGCGGCTTCGACGGCGATTGCCTGGGCGTCGCGGTCGAGACCGACGGCGCGCAAGCCCGTGATCGTCTCGCCCAAGGTGACCAATCCGGAGTTTTCAGGTCCGCCCGCGCCCAATCCGAGCAACGCCAGCAGCACGGTCTCGGCCCCCGCTTCGCTCGCGGCG
>PTKB01000094.1 GCA_002937555.1 Alphaproteobacteria bacterium MarineAlpha10_Bin2
GCATCGTCGCCACCGGAGCGGTCTCGCTCCAGGATGTCCGTCAGGGGACCGGTGACCGCCTCTTCACCCTTCCGGTCAGCCAGAAGGGGAAATGGAGGGACGACGGCTACAACGCGGTCATCAGCGAAGAAGATGAAATGTTGATGGCGCTAAAACAGGCGATCAAGCCGGATAAACAATAACCATCTGAAATATAGATATATTATTTGTTCTCAGGCCTGTTTTTCGGTCGCCGCACTCCGCCTATGGGCCAGCGTCAACCACAACAATAACGCCAATCCGGGCAGCGCGGCGAGCGTTGTGACCAGGAAGAACGGCGCCCAATCCAACATCTCCGCCAGACGCCCGGCGGGTGCGGCCAAAACCGTGCGCCCGATGGAAGCGACGGCGCTCAGCAGCGCGAATTGGGTTGCTGTGTAGGCGAGATTGCAAAGGCCCGACAAATAGGCCACTAGCGCCGCCGTGCCCATGCCGCCGGCCAGATTTTCGACCCCGACCGCCACCGCCAGCATTCCCATGTCATGCCCGACCAGTGCTTGGACAACAAACATGAGATTGGAAAGCATCTGGACTCCGCCACAAATCCACAGCGACCATAACAAGCCCAATTTTGCCATCAGCCAGCCGCCGATGACGATTCCCAGCATGGTCGCCGCAAAACCGATCGCTTTGCCAACATTACCGATTTCGGCTTCGGTGAATTCGAGTTCAACCATGAAATAGCCGGTCATTACCCCGGCCATCGAATCGCCGAGCTTGTAGAAGACGATGAACAGCAAAATGACAAACCATTGCGGCCGCGTCATAAAATCAATAAAGGGGCTCACCACGGCGCCATAGAGCCATGCCAGCATTGCCGCGCGACCGCCTGACAATTCCGGTCGTTGCGCCAAATAGTCGGCTACTCGATGTTCACGCGCCTTCGTTTCTTCGTCGGTTCCGTGTACGGGTTCGCGGCTGAGCAGAATCGTGACCAATCCAATCAGAATAAGCGCCGCCATGATCAGATAAACAACGTTCCAACCGAGCCTGCCGACCATATTCAGCGCACCGGCACCGGCTATCAGTAAGCCGAAGCGATAGCCGAAGATATACATACTGGCTCCAGCCCCGATTTTCTCCTCTTCGAGCAGTTCGACCCGGTAGGCGTCGATCACGATATCCTGGCTAGCGCTGCAAAACGAAACGAGAAGGGCGAAAAGCGCCATCAGCCATTTGTTTGCCGCCGGATCTGTCATCGCCATGGCGGCAATCGCCGGCATCAGGGCGAGCTGGGTTGCTACCGTCCAACCGCGGCGTTGCCCGAGGAAACGTGTCAACAGGGGAAACGGCGCCCGGTCGATAACCGGCGCCCAGAGGAATTTTAAGACATAGGGTAGGGTAACGGCGGAAAAGAGGCCCACCGTGGTTTTGTCGACGCCTACTTTCGCCATCCAGATTGTGAGTGTGCCGAACACCAGCGCCAGCGGCAAACCGGCGGAAATGCCGAGAAAGAATATGGAGACGAAGCGCCGGTCACGATAGATGGCCAATGCGTCGCGCCAAGACTTTGGCTCGGCACGGCCGAGGCCGTCCCGCGACCGCGTCGGAGGCGAGCGGCCGTCAGCCACTATATGTGCGCCAGGTTGCCTTCAGAGCCGGTCCCTGTCATGCGCCTGGTGCAAGTTTATCTCAGGCCCGCGCGGCACGATGCGGGTCGGATTAATGCTCTCATGACTGCGGTAATAATGTTCCTTGATATGGCGGAAATTGCACAGCTCGGCGATCCCGGGGATTTGGTACAATTCGCGTAAGTAATTGGAAAGACACGGATAATCTTCGATTCTCCGGAGATTGCACTTGAAATGCCCGAAATAGACGGGGTCAAAGCGGAGCAGCGTGGGGAACAGCCGCCAATCCGCTTCACTCAATTGCGCGCCGCACAAATAGCGCCGCGTGCGCAACCGCTCCTCAACCCAATCGAGCGCCGCGAAGAGCTGATCGAAGGCTTCCTCGTAAGCCTGCTGAGTGCTGGCGAAGCCATTGCGATAAACGCCGTTGTTGATGTCGTTATAGACCCGCTCATTGACCTCATCTATTTCGCCTAGCAGCTCATCGGGGCAGTAGTCCGGCGTTTCCGGCGCAAAGCTTGCGAATTCGCTGTTGAACATGCGGATAATTTCGGCCGATTCATTGTTGACGATGGTGGCGCGTTCGCGGTCCCACAGCACCGGCACCGTGACGCGGCCGGAATAATCGCCGCGCGCCTGGGTATAAATTTCATACATATGATTGGCGCCGAACAGCGGATCGGCGATGCAGCCCTCGCTATCGCCGAATGTCCAGCCTTGATTGCCCATGAAAGGATCGACCACCGATAGGCTGATGGCATCCTCTAAGCCCTTGAGATGACGGTATATTAAAGTGCGATGCGCCCAAGGGCAGGCGAGCGAAATATAGAGGTGATAGCGCCCTTTCTCGGCCTTAAAGCCGGAGGCGCCATCGGCCGTGATCCGATCGCGGAACTGCGTATCGGCGCGTACGAAACGGCCATCCTTGGAGCGCACCGCGAGGGTTTCGGTTTGCCAAACGCCATCCACCAATTGGCCCATTTTTGCGCTCTCCTTATATCTGCCGCCGCACCGTCATACACTGATATGACAAGGGATAAACCATTGAAATAATGCGATACCGACGCACTTCTACGCCGCCAGCGGGCGCTCGCTCGCGGCCACGAGCTGGGCAATATCCGATTCCGGCTTGGGGCCGAAATGGGAAATCACTTCGCTCGCGGCCAGGGCGCCGAGCCGGCCGCAGCGCGCTAAATCGAAATCATGAGTGATGCCGTAGAGGAACCCGGCGGCGTAAAGGTCTCCGGCGCCGGTGGTATCGGTGACCCGCGCCACGGGCGCCGCGCCGATGACATGAATTTCGCCTTGGCCGACCACTACCGAGCCAAGCGCGCTCCGCGTCAGGGCGGTGATTTCGCAATCTTTGCTTACCCGCTGCAACGCCGCGTCGAAATCGCCAACCTGGTAGAGCGAGAGAATCTCGTCTTCGTTGGCGAACAGAATATCGACATGATGTTCGACAAGTTCGCGCAACTCCTCGCGGTGACGCTCGACACAAAACGGATCGGAGAGGCTGAGCGACACCCTGCGCCCGTTCGCCGCAGCGATCGCTTGCGCCTTGCGGAAGGCTTGCTTGGCACCGGGCGGATCCCACAGATAGCCTTCCATATAGGTGATCTTGGCCGCCGCGATAAACTCTTCATGGATGTCGTCGGGGCCAAGCTCGATACAGGCGCCGAGATAGGTGTTCATCGTGCGTTGGGCATCGTCGGTAACCAGAATGAGGCAGCGCGCCGTGGGCGCGCCGACCGCAGAGGGCGCGGTTTCGAAGCGCACGCCGGCGGCACTGATGTCATGGTGGAACACGCCGCCCAGCACATCTTCGCTGATCTTGCCGACATAACCCGCGGCGCCGCCCATCAGCGCCAGCCCGACCATGGTGTTGGCGGCGGAGCCACCCGAAACCTCAACGCCGACACCCATGGCGCCATACAGCGCATCGGCCTGCTCGGCATCGATCAACGTCATCGCGCCCTTGTTCAGCGCGTGCTCGACGAGAAACGAATCTTCGGCATGGGCGATCACATCGACGATCGCATTGCCGATGCCGACCACGTCCAAACTTGCTTGCGTCATATATTCTCTCCGATTCATCCGCGCTTTGGCCGTTGCGCGCAGCACTATAGGCGGCTTGACGCGGAGTATATACTCGGGCTTGCGGCACCGACAGCGACGCCTTAAAAAGCCGGCAAGGGATGCCAAGCGCGTTTGCGGCCTCCTGGAGGTTGGCACATGATTCAGGCATTGATCCTGGCTTTCGAGCAGCTCGGCGACAGGCGCATTCAGCGCCCGCTGTTGTGGACAATCTTGCTCGCCATGGCCGCCTCCGCTCTGTTAATCGCCGGCGTCTCGGCCGCGTTCGCGTTGTTGGAATTTTCCGGCATCACCTTTATCGATTGGGCGCTGGCGCTTTTGGGTGGCATTGCCGCGGCGTTTGTTGCCTGGATGCTGTTTCCGATCCTGGCGGCGGAATTTCTTTACATATTCGTCGACCGGGTCGTCGACGCGGTCGAGGCGCGCCACTATCCCCGCCTGCCGCCGCCCCACCCGGCGTCGTTCTGGCAATATACGGTGGCCGGCATCCGTCTCGCCCTGCTCATGGCGTTCTTCAACCTGTTGATCCTGCCGCTGTCCTTCGTTCCGTTTGCCCAAGTGATCTATCCGGTTCTCTATTTCATCATTAACGGCGTTTTGCTGGGGCGCGAATTTTTCGAAATTGTCGCGCCCCGGCGCATGGATTTCGCGGCGGTGCGCAAATTGCGACGAAAGCACCGTATCAAAATATTTGTCTCAGGCGTTGTAATTGCATTATTATTCTCAATTCCGCTGATTAACTTGATCGCGCCGATCGTGGCGACAGCATTTATGGTCCATATCTTCCACGGCTTGCGCGAAAGCGGAAACCAACGAAGCGAGTTGCAATCGTGAGCAATTGACGGAAGCTTAGATGTTCCGTCGTCAAAGCAACGAACCAGGAGACCGCAGGTCCATGACCGGCAGCAACAGCGACGATCCACCCGTGATCCCGCGCCTATCCGACAATTCGATGAACCTGGACGGCGCCGGGCGCGCCGTGCAATTCCATCCCGACGTGCCGCACCACCTCAGGAGCTCGACCGCGCAACCCCTCGATAATGCGCCGCAAGAGTTCGGTTCCGATAGCAAGCGTCTGACGGTGGGTAAGGATATGAGCCTAAAGGGCGGCGAGATATCCGATTGCGACTGGCTGGTCATCGAAGGCACGATCGACGGCAATCTGATCAGCGGGCGCTTCCTTGAAATCGATTATGGCGGCATCTTCAAGGGCACGGCGGTGGTCGACAATGCCGAGATCGCCGGCACCTTCGACGGCGAATTGACGGTGCATAACCGCCTATCCATTCACGCCTCGGGGCTGGTGCGCGGCCGGATTCGCTATGGCCAGTTGGAGATCGAGCGGGGCGGGCGCGTGAACGGCCACGCCGAACATGACGGTGAAAACCGCGAAGCCGACCTGCAACCGGTCGGTGAAGACAATCAGGAAATCACGTTTTCCAGCCCGGCGGCGGTGTCTGAAACGGATTGATGGCAGGGCGCCTGAACGGGATGCCGCCGGCAATGCCGGGCACGGTAGCGCTCGCGCTGAGTTTGCTTGTTCTCGCCGCGTGCGGCGCGTTCGGCAGCACCGCGCGCGACACGGATGGCGTTTCTCCGGCGCCCGGCACGGCGGCGGAGAGCTCACCCGAAGCGATACCGCCGGTCGCGGCGCTCGATCCGGAAACTCAAGACCAGACCGCCGAGCCGCCCGCCGCCGCCGAGCGAAAGACCGCGCGCGCACCGATTAATGACGATCCGGATCAGCTGATGGGGTTGGCGCCCCACGCCGTTAACCGCCTGCTCGGCCCGCCCTCCCTGTTGCGCACCGAATTGCCGGCCCAGGTCTGGCAGTACACGGCTGCAGATTGCGTGCTCGACATCTATCTCTACGCCGAAGAAGAACGACCAGATCGATCACGCGTGACCTATTACGAAATCCGCCGCGCCGAACCTGCAAGCGCCAGCGCCCGCGCCTGTTTCGCCGATATCATCCGTCGCCGGGATTTGGCGGCGGCAACAACGCCCGGCACCTGACGGCGACGGTCAGACCGTCGTTTTTCCCTTGAAGGCGCACAAGTCGCGCACCTCGCAGCCCGGGCAATCGGGCGCACGCGCTTTGCAAACATAACGCCCGAACAGAATCAGCCAATGATGGGCGTGCTGCAAATACTCTCCCGGCACCGCCTTATAGAGCTTCTGCTCGACCTGATCGGGCGTCTTGCCGCGCGCCAGGCCCGTACGGTTGGAGACCCGAAAGATATGCGTATCGACGGCGATGGTGGGCTGGCCAAACACGGTGTTGAGAACCACGCCGGCGGTTTTGCGCCCGACCCCGGGCAGGGCCTCGAGGGCGTTGCGTTCGCCCGGCACCTGGCTGTCATGGCGCTCGATCAGCATGTGGCTCAAGGCGATGATGTTTTTGGCCTTGGCGTTGTAAAGGCCGATGGTGCGGATGTGCGTCTTGAGCCCGACTTCGCCCAAGGCTACCATTTTCTCCGGCGTGTCGGCGTCGGCAAAAAGTGTTTTCGTAGCTTTGTTGACGCCGGCGTCGGTGGCCTGTGCCGACAACACGACGGCGACCAATAGCGTGAAAGGATTTTTCGATTTGAGCTCGGTCTCCGGTGCCGGAATACGCGCGGCCAGCCGTTTCATGAACTCTGCAGCATCGCTCTTTTTCATGGGGGCTGAGATTAGTCGCGCCGGACAGGTTACACTAGAGATTAGAATCGAGCCGATGACCGCCATCGCCAGGGCCCGCTGACATGAAACTGTTCATGACCTCGCTGCTGATTGCCGCCATCGTGGCGCTGGCGCCACTCGCCGGCGCAGAGGCCGGATTGCGCGAGGGCCGCGCCGCCTATGCGCAAGGCGATTATGCCACCGCCCTGGAGGAAATCCTGCCGCTCGCCGAGGCCGGCAACGCCGATGCCCAGCGCCTGCTCGGGGTCACGTACCGCCACAGGGCCAAGGGGTCGCCAAGGACGCGGAGCGTGCGCTCTATTGGACGCAACAGGCCGTCGCACAAGGTGACGCTCCGGCCCAGTTCAATCTCGCCAACATGTATGAGACCGGCGATACGGTGGCGAGGAATATAGCCCTCGCCGCCAAACATTATCTCGCCGCCGCGCGTGCCGGTATTCCGCTGGCGCAGTATCGTCTGGGCGCGTTCTTTCTCGAAGGCCAGGGTGGGGTGAGGGATCCGGTGCTCGCCTTCGTGTGGTATTCGCGCGCCGCGGCCAATGAAAGGTCCGGCGGGCTCGCCGCCCATGCGGCGAAAGCGCGCGACAAAATTGCACGCACGCTCAGTGAAAGTGAAAAGGCGCGCGGCGCCGCGATCATGAACAAAACAGCGAAAGCATCCGAGGGTGGCTCCGGGACGGCGCGCGCGCCGCGCAAGCGATCGACCGGCACCGGCTTTATCGTTAGCGCCGACGGCCACATTCTCACCAACAATCACGTCGTCGCCGGTTGCGCCGAAGTGCGCATCAAGCCTCTGGTCGTGCCGGTGCTCGCTCAAGACGCCGCGCTCGATCTGGCGCTTCTCAAAGTCGGCGCGAAGTTCAAACGCTTCGCGACGTTCCGCGACGGCGGCATCCGCAAAGGCGAAACCGTGGTGGTGGCGGGCTTTCCGCTGCCCGGCTTGCTTGCTTCCGATCTCAAGATCACCACCGGCACGGTGAGCGGCCTGGCCGGGCCGGGCAACAACAAGAATCTCATACAGCTCTCGGCGCCGGTGCAAAAGGGCAATAGCGGCGGGCCGCTCTTGGATCTGTCGGGCCATGTGGTCGGCGTGGTGATGGGCAAGCTCGATGCGCTGAAACTGGCCCGCGCCACCGGCGACATTCCGCAAAACGTCAATTTCGCTATCAAAGGAAATGTGGCGCGCGACTTTATGGCTGCCAACGGCGTCGAAGCGGTGGCGGCTTTTTCGGCGATCGATCTGCCGCCGGCCGATGTCGCCGAGCGTGCCCAGCTTTACACCGCGTTAATCGAATGCTGGAAATGAGTCGCCCGGAGACGAAATGAAGGGCAACGGAGAAGCAACCGGAGTTAACGGCGCCTCAGAAGTGAGCGGCGGGAAGACGCTCCTGTTCGATGCCGTGCTCGAGCCGCACCGCTCACTGTCGCGCTCCGGCTTCTTCGCGGTGATCCTCGTTATCGGAATCATCACGCTTGGGTTCGGCATCTTCTTTATCGTCATGGGTGCCTGGCCGGTGTTCGGTTTTCTCGGCCTCGATCTTTTTCTCTTATGGCTGGCGATCAAGCTGAACGCCCGCGCCCTCAAGATCGTCGAGCGCATCCGACTCACGGCGGACGAGGTGATGGTGACGCGGCACGGCCCGCGCGGCGGCGAGAGCTGGAGTTTTAATCCCTATTGGCTGACGATCGCCGTCAACGAACAGCCAACCGGCAAGGGCGATATCCGCCTCTCTTCGCACGGCTTTTCGCTCAGCCTCGGCGCCTATCTCCAACCCGCCGAGCGCCGCGAGGTCGCCGACGCGCTTCGAAAAGCACTGGCGGATATGGGACGGATTAGCTAGGCGCGGCGAATTCCAAGACATCCGCCATGGTGTAAAGCCCGGGCGATTTACCCTGCGCCCAGGCTGCGGCGCGGAGCGCACCGCGCGCATAGGTCTGCCGGCTGGCGGATTTATGGGTCAATTCCAGACGTTCCCCGTCGGCGGCAAAGATCACGCTGTGATCGCCGACCACATCGCCGCCGCGCAGTGCGGCGAACCCGATGGCGCCGCGTTGGCGCGCGCCGGTGACGCCGTCGCGCCCGCGATCGGCCACCGCGTCAAGCGAAACGCCGCGGCCTTTAGCCACCGCGCGCCCCAAGCCGAGCGCGGTGCCGGACGGCGCATCGACCTTGTGGCGGTGATGCATCTCAACGATCTCGATATCGTAATCTTCATCGAGAAGGGCGGCGGCTTGCTCTGCCAGACGCATCAACAGATTGACGCAGAGGCTCATATTGGGCGCCTGGACGATCGCCGCCTTTTGGCCGGCCTTCTCCAACGCGCTCTGCTGTTCCGCTTCAAGCCCGGTGGTGCCGATGATGAGCGCCGTGCCATGGCGCGCGGCTGAGGCGCTATGGCCTTCGGTTGCGCCCGGCAGGGTAAAGTCGAGCACCGCGTCGCTCACCGCAAACAGCGCGTCGCTGTCCTGATCGACCGGCACGTCCAAGGCCGCCAGCCCGGCCAACTCGCCGGCGTCGCGCCCGAGCGCCGAATGTCCGGCGGCCTCGCTCGCCGCCACAAGACGGAAGCCCGGCGTCTCGCACACTTGGCGGATCAGGGTGCTGCCCATTTTCCCCGCCGCGCCGGTCACGCCAATTTTGATATCGCCTGTCTCCGCCATGCCGACCTCGCCTGTTTGCTAGGGCAAAAATACACAAAGCCGCGCCCACACCAAGCGCTATTCGAGGAACGGTCGCGGGATCAGTCTTTGAGGTCTTCCCAGATATCCTTGACCTTGGAGAAGAAACCATCCGATTGCGGATTGGTGCTCTTGGTGCCAAGGGAATCGAACTGCTTGAGCAGTTCCTTTTGCTTTTTGTTGAGATTGACCGGCGTTTCGACCGATACCTGGATATACATATCGCCCTTCGAGCCGCCTCTCAGCGCGGGCAT
>PTKB01000095.1 GCA_002937555.1 Alphaproteobacteria bacterium MarineAlpha10_Bin2
CGCCCGGCGGCGTCGGCGAGCCGGCGACCCCGCCTATCGCGCCGGCGCTGGTCAACGCCTATTATGCCGCGACGGGCCAGCGCATCCGGCGCCTGCCGATCTATCCGGAGAACCGCTGGCACGCGTGAGCGATAGCTAAGAGGTTTCCGAATGAGCCGCAACGCCGAGAACAAGCCGGTCGCCATGGTGATCGGCGCGACGTCCAAATGGCAGTCGGACGGCCGCAACACCCTGCTCGCCCATGGCCGCGCGCTCGACGATAGCGGCGTGCCGGTGGGCGCGCGCTGGGGCGTCGGCGGCGCAATTGCCCAGAAGTTCGCGCAGGAGGGCTTTTTTACCGTGCTCACGACGCGTGCCGAGGCTAACGCCAAGCCGCGCTGGCGGCGGCGATCGGCGAGCAAGGCGGCGCGTGCATGATTACCGAGCTCGATCTTGCGTCCGAGCATTCAATTTCGGAAGCGTTCGCGGCTGTCAGGCGCGATGCCGGCGAGCCGGAGGTGGTGGTCTACAACGCCGGCTATCTCGAAGGCCGCGACTTGCCGCCGGAGAAGGAGCTCCTCGAACATATCCCGGTGGAGATGTTCGACACCGCTCATCACATCGCCAACCGCGGGATCTTTCTCGTCGCCAAAGAGGCGTTGCCGGCGATGCGAAAGAAAGGTCAGGGCTCGTTTCTCATTTCCAACAACAATAAGTCGCTGCGCGGCACCAAGCGCATGACCGGCGAATCGCTCTATTACCCGCGCGTCATGATGCGCGCGCTCGCCCAGGTGCTGACGGAGGAATATTCCGAACACGGCGTGCATGTCGCCAATGTGGTGATCGACGGCCTGATCGATTCACCCGGCACCCGCGCGCTGCCGCGTGCTCTGGAGAACCCCGATGCGGTAATCGATCCGGTGAAGATTGCCGACGCGTTCTACTATCTTCACAGCCAGGACCGCTCGTGCTGGACGCATGAGCTGCAACTCACCCCGTTCGCCGCCAAACCGAGCTATTAACGCGCCGGCGGGAAAACTGATTGCCCACAAAATATCCCGCTTATACCTTTCGTCCATGAACGCGTTACGTTTCATAACGAAGGCGAAATAGAATCCGTCGTGCAAGAAATTATCGTCTACACGGCCCGCGCCATTCATACCATGAACCCGTCCTTTCCCGTGGCGCGTGCGGTCGCCGTGCGCGGCGACAGGATCATTGAGGTTGGCGATCCCGAAAGCTTGCGGCCCTGGCTCGATGCGCATCCCCATCGCTTCGACGATCGTTTTCGAAACCATGTTCTGATGCCGGGCTTTATCGACCCGCACTTACATCCCTCCATGGCCGCGCTGTTGTTGCAGATGGATTTCATCACCGCCATGGATTGGCGTTTGCCGTGGCAAAACGTCGCCGCGGTGCGCGGGCAGAATGCCTTTCTGGATCGGCTGAGCGAAATTGAAAGCGCCCTGTCAGACCCCGATGAGCCGCTCTTTACATGGGGTCATCACCCGATTTGGCATGGCAACATCGAGCGCGAAACGATCAACAGCGTCTCCCGGTCGCGGCCGATTATCGTTTGGCATCGGGGTTTCCATTCATTGTTCGTCAATGATGCTGCGCTCAGCTGGATGGGATTGGAGCGCGCGGACATCGAGCGCCATCCGCAAATCGACGCCGAGACGGGAAAGTTTTTTGAGACCGGTCTGGCGCTCGCCTTCCGCTCCATTAATCCGTATTTGCTGGCGCCCGAGCGTTTCGCGGACGGCATGGAGAGGTTGCGTCAATGCGTCCATCACGGCGGCCATACGACGATCGGCGATATGGCGATCGGCATATTCGATTTTGAAATGGAGTGGGCGCAGCAACTTGAATCGCTGGAACGGGACGATACGCCCTTTCGGGTGGCGCTGACGCCATTTGCCAGCAGTATGGCGGGCGGCGATGTCGGGCCCGAGCGGGTCGATGAAATCCGCGCCTACCAGGCGCGCAATACGCACCGCTTGAAGTTCGCCAATCATGTCAAAATGTTTGCCGACGGCGGATTGTTTTCCGGTCTCTCTCAGTTCGGCGAACCCGGCAGGATCGACGGCGGCCACGGCGAATGGATGATGGCGCCGGAAATTTTCGAAAAGGTGGCGCGGCTTTTCTGGGACGCCGGCTTCCAGATCCATGTTCATTGTTCGGCGGAACTCGGGCTCGATCTGGCGTTGGACACGCTGGAGAAATTGCAATGGGAAAGGCCGCGCTTCAATCACCGTTTCACCATCGAACATCTCGGTCTTTCGACATTGGAGCAGGTGCGCCGCATGGCCGATTTGGGCGCGTTGGCGTCGGTTAATCCGAACTACATCTTTGAGCTTGGCTACGCCTATTGGCAGAATTTGGTGGGGTTCGAGCGGGCGTCGCAAATGGCGCGCGGCGCCTCCTTGATCCGCCATAATATTCCGACGACGCTGCATTCCGATTTTACCATGGCCCCGGCGCAGCCGCTCAACAGCGCCTGGATCGCCGCCAACCGCCTCAGTGAGCAGGGCAGCGTCTTGTGTCCTGAAGAGCGGCTCACCCGGGATGACGCATTGCGGGCAATTACCATAGAGGCCGCCTATATACTCGGTATGGAAAACGAAATCGGCAGCATCCGCGCCGGAAAGAAAGCCGATTTTACGGTGTTGGAGCAAGATCCCTATGAAATCCCGGTGGCCGATCTGAAGGACATCCCCATCTGGGGAACGGTTTTCGAAGGCCGCATATTCCCGCTCGGCGGATAGGCCGTGATACCGCTAACCATCATCGGCGGATATCTCGGAGCCGGTAAAACCACGCTCATCAACAATCTCCTATCCGCCCCTCACGGCCGGCGCCTGGCGGTGTTGGTCAATGATTTCGGCGCCGTCAACATCGACCGCGATCTGATCGCCCACCATGACGGCGACACCATCGCCTTGTCCAATGGCTGCATCTGCTGCTCTATCGCGGATGCGTTTGGCGCGGCGTTGGATAAGGTCATCGCGCTCAAGCCGGACAATATCGTCATCGAAGCCAGCGGCGTCGCCGACCCGGCGAAGATCGCCTATTACGGTCAAGGTTGGCCGGGCGTGCGCCTCGACGCCGTGGCGGTAATGGTTGACGCCACAAGTATTCGAAGGCGCGCCGGCGACAAATACGTCGGCGAATTGGTGCAACGCCAGCTCGATGCCGGCGATATGCTGTTGTTGTCGAAAACCGACCTGATAAGCCGTGACGAGCAGCGCACCCTACGCGGGTGGCTGGCGGCGCGGACGGTAAAATCCCCAGCGGTGGATATCCGCCATGGATCGGCGCCGGTCGATCTGTTGTTGGAAACCGGCAACCGGCGAAGCGAAGCCGCGCCCCCGGACGCAACGCCGGATCACGGCCGATTTTTCACCTCGGTTCTCTTCGAGGATCACCGGCCGTTGGACCGGGCCGTGTTTATAGATGAACTGGAGAATTGGCCGGACGCGGTTCTCAGGGCTAAAGGGTTCGTCCGATTTTCCGACGACGCGAACCGCGCTTACAGCTTGCAGCGTGTCGGCGCGCGCTGCAGCCTGGAAGCCGTTCCGCGCTCGGACGATCAGCCGGCGGGCGCCCGAATTGTGATCATCGGGCCGCGCGATCGCCTTGACACGGAAGCGCTCAGCGAAAGCCTGCGACGATCTGTGGCGGTTGGGACCTCGGCGCTCGTGCGGCGGTAACCCGGCACGGCGCGCGCGTTATCCCGCGAAGCGAGGCTCCGGTATTCCGCGGACACCGGCACCGGTGACGGCGAAGATGCCGCCGCCGTGGGGCTGCAGCTTGGCGGCGTCGCCGAACAGGCGCACGCCTTCGGGTCCGAGGAAATCGGTGTTGCCCATCGAGGTCAGGTACATCACGTCGAGATCGTCGCCACCGAAACTCACACTCGTGATCGTCTTGCACGGGATCGGGATACGCCGGTCGACCTCGCCCTCTGGCGTGTAGCGCACGAGTTCGCCGCCGATGATCTGCGCGTTCCAGAGATAGCCCTCGGAGTCGATCGTCGAGCCGTCGAAGATGCCGGGCTCGTTCTCGCACGACATGAACAGGCGTTTGTTGCTGATGTCGCCGGTCTCGATGTCGTAGTCGTAGGCGTACATCTCTTGGCGGAACGAATCCGTGTGATAGAAGGTTTTGTTGTCCGGACTCCAGCACGGGCCGTTGTTGCAGATGATGCCGCGCTCCAGCTCATGCAGACTGAAGTCCGCATCGAGGCGGAACAGGCCGCAGATCGGCGCCTCGGTTTTCTGGTCCTCGCCACCGGCGAAGAAGCGCCCGCGCCGGTCCGCCTTGCCGTCGTTGAATATCGAGTTCTCGATCTCGGCGTCGACTTGCACGATGAGCTCGGTCTCGCCGCTCTCCATGTCCAAAAAGTAGAAGCCGTCCTCCATGGTGAGCACGCCGCCGCCGTTTTCCCTGAGCACGAAGGCGCCGACGATCTTCGGCAACTGCCACGTCCGCTTGGCCCCGCTCCGCGGGTTGAACGACCACACCTGTTTGTCCAGCATGTCGACCCAATAGAGCAGCCCCTCGACCGGGTCCCACAGCGCCCCTTCGCCCAGATAATTCTTCGCCTCGACGACGCATTCGACTTTGACCATGGCTCGTTTCCCCCTGTTGATCCGATCCGCTCATCTGCGCCCGGCGCGATTGGAGCAGCTTCAATCCGGGTGGCCCCGGATGGACCTCTCTTCAGAGGCGAAACGGTATCACTCGGGTTCATCGAGAGCCAAGTTCAATTTCGTCGATTGCATGACGTCGCACGTGCGGCAATCTAGCGCTCTTCATGGCGCTGCAATTGGCTTAGACTGCCGCGGTATCCGTAACGCCATCGGAGGCACGTCATGAGCCGCGATCCCAGCCACGATATTTTGTTCGACACCATCGAGATCGGACCCAAGCGGATGAAAAACCGCTTTTGGCAAACCACACATTGCATGGGTGCGGGATCGGAGCGGCCCGGCACGCAGGCGCATTTCCGCGGCATGAAGGCGGAAGGCGGCTGGGGTACGGTGTGCACGGAATATTGCTCGGTGCATCCGGAATCGGATGAGTATCCCTGGACATCGGCGCGCCTTTGGGACGAGGGCGACGTTATCAATCTCGGCTATCTCTGCGATATCGCGCACAGCCACGGCGCGCTCGCCGGGGTGCAGCTGTGGTATAGCGGCATCCACGCCATCAATATGGAATCGCGCGAAGTGCCGAGGGGCGCGACGCAGCTTTCCTCCAACGTCTGGTCGTCGCGCACCGTCTACGCCGCGGAAATGGACGAGCATGACATCCAGGCGGTCATCAATATGTATGTCGAGGGCGCCAAACGGGCCGAGGCCGCCGGCTTCGATATTCTCGAAGTCTCGGGTGGCGATTCCACGCTCCCGGTGCAGTTCCTCGAGCGGCGCTACAACAAGCGCAGCGACAAATATGGCGGCAGCTTCGAAAACCGCGCGCGCTTTTATCTCGAACTGATGACGGCGCTGAAACAGGCGTGCGGCGACAGTTGCGCCGTCACCACGCGCTTCGAGGTCGACACGTTGATGGGCGCCGACGGCATCCAAGCGACGGATGAAGGCATCCGCTTCGTCGAACTGCTCAGCAAAGAAGGCGTGTGCGATCTGTGGGCTGTGAAGATCGGCGATTACGAGGAATGGGGCGAGGATGCCGGCCCCTCGCGCTTCCGCAAATCGGGCTGGATGACGCCCTTCGTCAAGCAGGTGAAAGGCGTCGTCGGCGACACCCCGGTGGTGGTCAACGGCCGCTTCACCAGCCCCGACGACATGGTGGCGCTGATCACAGGCGGCGTCGCCGATATTATCGGCGGTGCGCGGCCCTCCATCGCCGATCCGTTCCTGCCCAAAAAGATCGAGGAAGGCAGGCTCGACGACATCCGCGAATGCATCGGCTGCAATATGTGCGTCTCCAAATTCGTCCAGATCGGCCAGCTGCAATGCACCCAGAACGCCACCGCGATGGAGGAATACCGCCGCGGCTGGCACCCGGAGAAGTTCGACAAGACGGAGAGCCCGTGCTCGGTGCTCGTCGTCGGCGGCGGCCCGGCCGGCATGGAATGCGCTCGCGTGTTGGGTGAGCGCGGCTACGACGTGCATTTGCGCGAGGCCGAGGATGCGCTTGGCGGCCATTGGAAAGATGTCGTCCGCATGCCGCGCCTCGAGGAATGGGCGCGCGTCATTACCTACCGCGAAGCGCAGCTCGCCAAGCTCAAGAGTGTCGAAGTGCATCTCGGCGTCGGCGAAATGAGCGCCGACCATGTACTCAGCTACGGCGCCGACAAAGTGGTGATCGCCACCGGCGCGAGATGGCTCGGCGACGGTATGTCACCGCTCGGTCACGCTCCGATTCCGGGCGCCGATGCCGCGGCGCCCTATTGCCTGACGCCGGAGCAGGTGATGGCCGGCAAGGAGGTGCCGGGCGGGCGTGTGGTGGTGGTCGATGGCGACGGTCATTTCACCGCCATCGCGCTGGCCGAAATGATGGCGGATCAAGGCAAGGAGGTCACCTATGTGACTTGCATGGCCGAGGTCTCGGAGTACGGCGCCTTCACCCTCGATTTGTTCAACAATAAACGCATGCTGCAGGAGAAGAACATCGCCCATCATCGCGATACCTGGGTCGAGAGCATCACGGCGGACAGCATCACGCTCTACAACATCTACCGCCAGGGCCCCGATCTGCACGATCCGGTAGCTGGCGAATCGCCGCGCAACCAGTCGACGAAGACGCTGGAACTACCCTGCGACGCGGCAATCCTGGTCACCTCGCGCGCTTCCAACGACGCGCTCTACCGCGAACTGAAGGCGCGGCGTGGCGAATGGGCGGCGCAAGAGATCCAGGACATCTACCGCATCGGCGATTGCCACGCGCCGCGCCAGGCCTTGAACGCGATCTTCGACGGCCATCGCCTGGCACGCGAATTCGATTCGCCGCATCCGCAATACCCGCTGCCGTGGATCCGCGAACGGCAAATTTGGCAGGCGGAAACCTATCCCAAACTGGGAGATGCGCGGCCCAACATCGAGCCGGAACCTTAAGTGCCTGCCGGATGGTCGGGCGTCGTGGGGCCGGGGACCAGTTGTCGCGGTCCGGCCAGCGGTGCTAACATTTCGCAAAATTAAGGAGTGAGCGGCCGGCGCTTCGGGCCGGCATGAACTCATCCGGGAGACCTGCAAAACAATGCGAGCCGTCGTTTGCACTGACCTTAACGAAGTGTCGGTCCAGGACATCGACATACCCGAACCACGGGCGCGCGAGGTCCGAATTCGGATCGTCGCAGCCGGCCTCTGCCATACCGACCTCTCAGTGGTGCGCGGAAATTTCGACGTGCCCAAACCGGTCGTTCTCGGCCATGAAGGCTGCGGTTACGTCGACAAGGTCGGCCCCGGTGTCTGGGAAGTTGCGCCCGGTGACCCGGTGGTGTGCTCGATCATCATGCCGTGCCACGCCTGCCCGCAATGCGACCGCGGCGCGTTCTCGATTTGCGACCAATGGTTCGAGATCGCGTTCAGCGGCATTATGCCCGACGGCACGACGCGCTTGCGCCGCGATGACTCTGATATCAACAGCTTCTTTTCGCAATCCTCGTTCGCTGAATACGCCGTGGTCCCAGTTTCGGCGGTGGTCAAGGTGCGCCAGGACGCACCGCTCGAAAAGCTCGCCGGCCTCGCTTGCGGCATCTCCACCGGTCTCGGTGCGGCGATGGTGCGAGCGCCTGTGCAACCCGGCGCAACAGTCGCAGTGCTCGGCGCCGGCGGGGTCGGGGTGGCGACCATGATAGGCGCCCGGGCGAAGAAGGCGCTGCGTGTGATCGCCATCGATCTGGTGCCGACGAAGCTCGATCATGCGCTCCGTACCGGCGCCGCGACCGACGCCATCGTCGCCGGCGCCAATACGGTTGAGGATGTGCTCCGGCTGACGCCGGGCGGCAAAGGTGTCGACATTTTTTACGATGCCGTCGGCGCGGCGACGACGATCGAGACCGGCATCGCGGCGACACGCGCCGGCGGCACCATCGTCGCCATCGGCATTATGGAAAACGATCTTGAATACACGGTGCCGTTGCGCGGCCTGATCAACGAGAAAATCATCACCGGGACCAATGGCGGCTCGATCGTTCCCAGACGTGATATTCCGCGCTTCGTCGATCTGATGATGGCCGGCGAGCTGCCATTCGACGCGATTACCGACCGCTATTACGATATTTCGCAAGTGGCCGAGGCCTTCGACGATCTCGAGCAGCACCGGATGACGCGCGGCGCATTCCGCTTCGAGAGTTCGCCATCATGAGAAGAACGGGGCTCCAGCGATGAACGCGGCAGCGAACGGCGGCACGCCGAAGATCATGCGGACGCGCAAGCTGTCCGCCGATATGCGCGCCAGATTCGAGATGCTGGAAAACGACCTCCAGCACGGCCTGGTGCCGGCCTGGGTATTCGGCAGCGACCCCGACGTTTATGCCCTCGAGCGCGAGCGCCTGTTTCCCCGGGCATGGACCTTTATCGGCCATGTCTCGGAAATTCCCAATCGCGGCGATCACCTGTTGCGCTATATCGGCGAGGATTCGTTTATTTTTATCCGCAGCCAGGACGATCGCATCCGATTGCTGTTCAATGCCTGCCGCCATCGCGGCTCCCAGCTGTGCACGGTCGAGCGCGGAAACAGCGAGAAATTTCAATGCCCGTATCATGGTTGGACCTATGCGAGCAGCGGCGAACTGATCGGCGCGCCAGCGCAGAGCGATGCGATCGGCGGCCTCGACCGCAGCCAGTGGGGCCTCCTGGAAGCGCACAAACTCGAGCAATATCGTGGCTTCTACTTCGCCTGCCTCGATGATGATGCGCCGGCCCTCGCCGACTATCTCGGCGATTCGGCCTATTATCTCGATATATTTTTCGCGCTTTTCGACGATCTCGAAGTGGTCGGCGCGCCGCAGCGCTATATGTGGCCCACCAATTGGAAAGCCGGCTTCGACGGCTTCGGCGACGATTATCACTTGATCACCCTGCACCGCTCGCTGTTTGAAATCGGCGCCATCACGATCCCGTTCGCGGCCAATATTCTCGGCCACCATCTGATCACCGGCGGCGGGCATAACATCACCATTTCCATTGCGCCCGACGATGAAACGGCGCTCTGGGGATATCCCCAGGAAGTCACCGACAAATACTCCTTCGACAATCTTGATCCGCTACAAGCCGATCTCGCGCGGCGCGCCCGCGTCCTCGTCGGCACGG
>PTKB01000096.1 GCA_002937555.1 Alphaproteobacteria bacterium MarineAlpha10_Bin2
GGAGAGCACCCATGCATTTTCGGCACCGCTTTCCCGGCTGGTGATTTCGAGGCGGCTCACGGCGGCGATCGAAGGCCAGGCCTCGCCACGAAATCCCAGCGTCGAAATATTTCCGAGATCATCGTCATGCGGCAGTTTCGACGTGGCGTGGCGGGCAATGGCGAGCGGCAATTCCTCGCGCGACATGCCGCGGCCGTCGTCGGAAACCTGAATCAGCGCCCGCCCGCCTTCGCTGACCCGCACCTCGATTTGCTGCGCCCCGGCATCGATGGCGTTTTCGATCAATTCCTTGGCCGCCGAAGCCGGCCGCTCAACGACTTCTCCCGCCGCAATGCGATTGATCACGCCATCCGGAAGAATGCGGATTTTCATGATCGACCGTGCCGCAAATATTCGCGCACCAATGCCTTGCCTCTTTCGACCGCAGGTTGATCGAACGGATCGATGTTCAAGCATAGCGCAATAATCACCGTTTCCAACATGAAATGCATCATCAAGGCGCCCAGGGCGGCTTCGTCGAGAACCTGCAGAACAATCTCGCGCACCGGACGCCCGGCTTCGCCGAGCGCATCACGCGTGGCGGATGCCTCGGCGGCCATCAATTCGTCGAGGCTCTTTCCGGCGAGATAGTCTGCTCCCGCCATGGCCGCCAACTTCCCGGAGATACGCGGACCGCCAGCCGGCATTCCGACCGTAATCAGGGTAAAAAGTTTATCGGCCGGACCGTCGAGATAGAGTTGTAGCTGGCTATGCTGGTCGGTGGCGCCGCGGGCGACCACCGGCGTCGCGCCGTGCCCCCCCTTGCCGAGCGATTCCGCCCACAACTGACGTTGCCAATGAGCCAAAGCGAGCAGGCGATCATCGTAAGGCATGAATATAGCGGCCGAGAGACGCTGCGCCATTGCTAAGGCCAATGCCGCTCCGGCGGCGGGCGCCGCATCGGCTGGCTCCGCTGCGCTAAGTGCCGCGTCCAATGCTTCGCTTGCGCCGCGCCGCAGCGCCCCGGCATCGAGTCCGGAAATCAAGGCCGGCAGCACGCCGACAACGGAAAACACCGAAAACCGCCCGCCCAATTCCGGATCGTGATCCAGCACCGTAATGCCCAATCCGCCAGCCAAGTCTCGAAGCGGATTGTCGCCCGGCTCGGTGATGAACAGAAACCGGTCAGCCGGCGCGTGTTTGAGGGCGAGCAAGGTTTGGGCCAAGGTTTCCGCCGTCGCGCCCGACTTGGAAATAACGACGAAGCCGGTATCCGCCTCATCCGCCAACGCCGCTTCGAGCCGTGCGCTGTTGGGATTGTCGAGAAACACCAATGTCGTGGTCTCGGTGTCCGCCCGAGCGGCAAGCGCGGTCACTGCCTGGCCACCGAGCGACGCTCCGCCGACGCCAATGACGGCAATTTTCTTGAAACGCTCGCGCAATTGGCCAGCCACCCGCCCGAGCACGGGCAAATCATCGCTCTTGTCGGAATAGCGCAGAAACGGATGTGAGCCGGCGGCGCGCCATGCCGAGAGTTGCGCAAGCGCTGGCGCGGTTCGGGCCAAGGCTTCCGAATAGGCGTCCGGTGTGAGGCCGTCGGGACCTATCTCGGCCGCAAAACATTTACTGATTTGTTGTTCGTATCGCACGGCCGCACCGATGCGCTTCAAGAGCCGTCCGCCGCCAAATCTTCAGGGTCTCCGACGACGACGATGCGCATGCGCGCCGGATCGAGTAGGCGCCGCGCCACACGGCCAATATCGTCCAGCGTTACCGCCTCCATGTACCCGTTGCGCCGTTCGAGATAATCAATTCCTAAAGACTCAAACTGCATTTGCACGAGAATGCCGGCGACTTTGCTGCCGGTATCTAGACGCAGCGGAAAGGCGCCGGTCAGATATTGTTTGGCCACCGATAGCTCCTCCGCGCTGACGCTTTTTTCAGCCAAGCGGGCGATCTCGGCGCGTATAATATCGAGAGATTGGGCCACGCCATCGTTTCGCGTCGCAACGCCCCCCATATAAAGTGCGGCATGCTGTAGCGGCGCCAAATAGCTGTAGACGGAATAGGCCAAGCCGCGCTTCTCGCGCACTTCCTGGTAGAGCCGCGACGTAAAACCCCCGCCGCCGAGTATATAGTTCATGACATAGGCAGCATAGAAATCGTCATCGTCGCGTTTCAATCCGGGCAAACCGAATATCACCATGCTTTGCATAAGCGGCATGCGAATAATTTGCGTCGCTCCGGTCGATGGAAACAACGCCTCCGGCACCGAGGCGGGATACGCCTTGGCGGGCAACCCGGCAAGAGCGATATCGATCAGACGCGCGATCTCGTCCGGCGACACATCGCCCGACGCGCCAACGATGAGATTGTCGCGCGCAAATCGCCCACGCGCCCATTCTCGCAAGTCTGTAGGCGTGATCGCGCGAACCGCTATTTCCGTTCCGTTAGCACGTTGTGCATAAGGGTGATCCTGAAAAACGTCGCCAAACCAGGTGCGCGCCGCGATATTGCGGGGATTGCGTTCTTCGTCAGCGAGAACGCTTAAGATTTGGCCGCGCACCCGTTCGACCGGCGCCGCCTCAAAGCGTGCATCGCCAAGCGCCAAGCCAAGCAGTTCAAACGCTTCGTCGCGGTTTCGCGTCAGCGTTTGCAGGCTGACGCTAACAAGATCGCGGCTGGCGTTACTGTTGAGATGTATCGCTCGGTTGATGATGGCTTTTTGGAAGGCCAGGGAATCCAAATCTCCGGCGCCTTCGTCCAACAAGCCCAAGGCAAAATTGGCGAGACCCGATTTACCCGGTGGATCCAACGCCGTTCCGCCGCGAAATCCGAGCGAGACCGAGATCACTGGAATGTTGGGCTCCTGAACGTACCAAATTTCGATTCCCGCGGGCGTTACGATGCGCTGTACTTTGGCGATTGGCGCGGCGGCCACCAGTGCGGGAAAGACAAAAACAAATAGGATGAGGCAAAGCCCCAACGCGAACCGCCGCACCACCGCAGTAAAAGCAAACATTCCTTAGCCCTCTTCGGCAGGCAATAAGATGCCGGTCACCGAAAGTTCCAGCCGCAACACTGCGCGCGCTGCCGCCATGACCCGCTCGCGCGTCACCGCCGCCACCCGGTCTGGCCAACTTTCGATATCTTCGACGCTCAATCCAACGCTCATTGCATTGCCGAATATGCTGGCAACCGATTGGGGATTGTCGAGTGTATAAACCACGGCGTCCTGCATCCGCCCTTTCGCGGACGCAACTTCCTCTTCGCTCGGACCGTTCAACAGCAGCTCGGCAATCGTTTCGTCGATTGCCGCTTCGACTTCGGTAATAGAGACACCCGGCAATGCATCGGCGTAAACATAGAAACGCGACGTATCAAGTGCCAACGCCTGATAGGACGAGCCCGCCCAAGCCGCAAGAGGGCGCTCGACCACCAGCGCTTGATAGAGGCGGCTGGTTGACTTGCTACCGAGAATTTCGGCGAAAACCTGCAACGCGACACTGTCACCGCCTTCCGTGCCATGCCCTGGCGCGAGATAACTTCTGGTGAGGGACGGCTGAGCGACACGCGCGTCGGTGAAGCTCACCCGGCGCGGGCTGATTTGTGGCGGCTCTTCAGGGCGACGGCGTGGCGGCACGCCGGCTGCTGGAATGACGCCGTAATATTTCTCGGCGAGAGGTTTTAGTTCCGCTGCCGAAATATCACCGGCGACAACCAGGATCGCGTTATCCGGCGCGTAGTAGCGCCGATAGAAGGCAAGCGCGTCTTCATGGTTGAGGGTTTCGATTTCGTGCCGCCAGCCGATGATCGGCGTGCCGTAGGGATGGCGTAGAAATTGCGCCGCGCTGATTTGCTCGGCGAGGAGAGACGAAGGCTGGTTGTCGGTGCGGGCGCTTCGTTCCTCAAGAATGACATCGCGCTCAGGGCGAACGATCTCCTCGTCCAACACCAGGCCACGAATTCGCCCGGCCTCGAGTTCCATCACGATTTCCAGCCGGTCGCGCGCCACGCGCTGAAAATACCCGGTATAGTCCCACGACGTGAAGGCATTCTCCTGGCCGCCATTGCGCGCCACGATGCGCGAAAATTCGCCCGCCTCCAGTTTATCGGTCGCCTTGAACATCAGATGCTCGAGAAAATGTGCGATGCCGGATTTACCGACCGGATCATCGGCCGAGCCAGCGCGATACCACATCATATGAACGACGATCGGCGCCCGGTGATTGGGAATAACCACCACCTGCAGGCCATTATCGAGTTCAAAATATTCCGAATTAAACGGACCGGCGGTAGACGCACGCGGATGAGAGAGCGCAACAATCGAGATCGCGAGCGCGATGAACAATATCCGCACGGCACACAATTTCGCGCGCCAAACGGAAAATCGATTCATTTGCGCAACGCACACCGGCTCAGAATATTCCTTCAAAGATCGCCTTTTCCCGGCGTTCGATTACCGGCGTGTCGCCGGTATTGGGAGGCAAGCCCAAGGCGGCATTTTCGCTCAGCCGCTGCGCCTCTTCTCCGGCATCGATGGATTCGCCGAGTGGCTCTTCAGCACGCCAAAAGAGCAGGGATTCGAAAAAGCCCTCACCTTCCTGCGCATAGATGGTGAATTCCTCGTTGATCTCGCGTTTGATATTCGGATTCGTCTCCAATGCGTCCGCCTGGCGCAACAACGCGTATTCGCCTTCGCTTTCCAATCGGGAAGACGCGACGTCGGCCTCGCTGTCACGGTTAAATACGGTATTTTCCGCCTGCTGTCGGATCGGCTCCTCTTGCGGGCGCTGGGCACCTGGGCGCGGTGGACGCAAGGTGTAATCCGGCGGCAGCGTGAGCGGTGCATTGCGAACAACCGCAAATTCATCCGGAGACTGTTTACCGAAACCGAGCGATTTCCCGACGCCGCCGCATCCCGCCAAGCCGCCGACCGCAAGCATGGCGGCGAGCGCCGGCAAAAAAGTCAGATTCCGGGCGGCTGTCGCGGCCCTGCCGGAAAATTTCAGCATGCCTTCTATTTAGGCTTTTTCGCCGTTCCGAACAACCCGTCGATCAACAACATCGCCACACCCACGGTAATTGCCGCATCGGCCATATTGAAGGCCGGCCAGTGCCAAGTGGAAACATGAAAATCGATAAAGTCGATGACCCAGCCAAGGCGAAGGCGGTCGATCACATTGCCCAGTGCGCCGCCGATGATAAGGCCGAGGGCGAGTGCCGGCCAGCGCCGCGTTACGCGGCTCAGCCAAAAACCGAGGCCGATGGAAACGATCAGCGCGAAGGCTGATATCAGCCACACGCCAATCGAGCCCTCGCCCTGGAACAGACCGAAGCTGATACCCCGGTTTTCCACCGGAACGAGATCGAGAAAACCGAGCAGTTCGACACGCCTTGGCGGCTGCCAAAGGCTGTCGTGAACGATCAATTTTGTGACTTGATCCAGGATGAGCGCCAGCACAATGACCGGCAGACCGAAGCGGATCATGCCCGCCTCCCGATCTCCCGATGGACGCTCACAATCCGCCTATTCCGCCGCCGCCTGGTGCGCTTCGACCGCGTCCGCACACCGGGCGCATATATCCGTATGCTCCCCCACGCTGCCGACTTCCGGAAGGACCTGCCAGCACCGCGCGCATTTTTCGCCGGCCGCAGGGCGGATCACGACGCTCACGCCTGCAACTTCTTCAAGTTCGAAAGCTCCGCCAGGCGCATCGCCTTCTTCGAAGCGCGCCTCAGACGTGATGAACAGTTCCGGCATGTTCAGTTCGTCGCAACAGCGGCGATAATCTTCCGTAGCGTATACGATCGCCTCGGCTTGTAGGCTGGAGCCGATCGATTTATCGGCACGTTTGATTTCCAGAGCGCCCGTCACGACACGGCGCAGCTTACGGAGTTTGGCCCATTTTTCAGCCAAAGCGTCGTCGCGCCAGCCATCCGGAAGCGTCGGAAAATCCTGCAAATGCACACTGCCTGAATCGCCGGGATGGCGCATCAGCCATGCCTCATCGGCGGTAAAACAGAGAAACGGCGCGAGCCACGCCGTCAGGCACTCGAACACAAGATCAAGCACCGTGCGCGCCGCGCGTCGGCGTGTCGCATTTTTGGGATCGCAATAAAGCGAGTCCTTGCGCACGTCGAAATAAAACGCGGAAAGCTCGACCGCGCAGAAATTATGTAACGCAGTGAAAATGCCGTGAAAATCGAAATTCTCGCAGCAGAGCCGAATATCCCGGTCCAGTTCCCATAGGCGGTGCAGCACCCAACGTTCCAACTCGGGCATGCCACCCGAATCCAATTTTTCCGCTTCTTCAAAATCCGCGAGATTTCCGAGAAGATAGCGCAGCGTGTTGCGCAAACGGCGGTAGGCATCGGATTGACGGCGCAGAATGTCCTCCGACATGCGCAAGTCCTCCGAATAGTCGGAAGCCATCACCCACAGGCGCAGAATATCGGCGCCATAGCGGTCGATGATTTTTTGCGGCGCCACCACATTGCCGCTCGATTTCGACATTTTCCGGCCATCGCCATCGACCACGAACCCATGCGTCAGCACGGCTTCATAGGGTGCGCGCCCACGCGTGCCACAGGATTCCAGCAACGAGGAGTGAAACCAGCCCCGGTGCTGGTCGGAGCCTTCCAGATAGAGCGAAGCGGGCCATACTTGATCGTCGCGCGCCTCCAAAACGAAGCTGTGGGTGGATCCGGAATCGAACCACACATCCAGGATATCCGTCACTTTTTCATAGTCGTCGGCATCATATTCCGGCGCCAGGAATCGCGAATTGTCGCTCACGAACCAGGCATCGGCGCCTTCGCTCTCAATAGCCTCCGCGATGCGCTCCAGCACCTTGGCGTCGCGCAGTGGCTCACCGGTTTTCTTGTCGACAAACACCGTGATCGGCACGCCCCAGATGCGCTGGCGTGACACCACCCAATCGGGCCGGGTTTCGATCATAGAGGCGATGCGGCGTTGACCGGCGGCCGGCACCCAGCGAACTTCTTCGATGGCGGCCAATGCTTTTTCACGCAAGCCGCGTGTGCTCATGCTGATGAACCATTGAGGCGTGTTGCGAAAAATCAATGGCGCCTTCGAACGCCAGGAATGCGGATAGGAATGGACCAATTCACCACGCGCCAGCAAGCCACCGGCCGCCTGCAGCGCGCCGGCCACTGGGTCATCCGCCTTATAGACGTGCTGCCCAGCAAAAAGTGGCACATGGCCAAAAAATGTACCGTCGCCATCCACCGTCTGCGGCACCTCTATCGCCGATCGGGGATCGCCTTCCTGTCCGAGGCGCGAATTGTACGCCACGACTGCGTCAAAATCTTCGGCGCCATGGCCGGGCGCGGTGTGTACGAAACCGGAGCCCTGTTCGGTGGTCACATGGCTTGAGGCAACGAGCGGCACGGCGAAATCGTAACCGTCTTGCTTTAGGGGATGGGCGCAAACCGTAGCGGCCAGGTCTTTAATATCGACACCCTGCAAAACACTCCGCCAAGCTGAGATGCCGCACTCTTTGGCAATTGCTTCCATCAACTCGACGGCGACGACCAGCCGCTCATCCGGTCGCGCCAGGCTGTCCTCCGCCACTTCCTGAACTTCCACAACATGGTAGTCGATGCCTTCGCTGTAGCAGATGCAGCGGTTGCCGGGGATGGTCCAAGGCGTCGTCGTCCAGATCAGGACTGACGCGCCCGAGAGCGCGTCCAGGCTGCTTTCGACGATCGGAAAGCGCACCCAAATGGTCGTCGAGGTATGATCGTGATATTCGATTTCGGCCTCGGCCAACGCGGTTTTTTCGACCGGCGACCACATTACCGGCTTCGAGCCCCGGTACAGGCTGCCATCGAGCAGAAACTTGCCCATCTCGCGCACAATTTGCGCTTCGGCCTGGTAGCTCATGGTGGTGTAGGGATCTTCCCAATCGCCGGTCACGCCGAGGCGCTTGAATTCTTCGCGCTGCACGTCGATCCAATGTTCGGCGTGCGCCCGGCATTCCTGGCGGAACTGCGCCAAGGGAACCGCATCCTTGTCGCGCCCCTCTTTGCGGTAGCGTTGCTCGATCTGCCACTCGATGGGCAAACCGTGGCAGTCCCATCCCGGTACATAGATCGAATCCTTGCCGAGCATTTGCTGACTGCGCACGACGACATCCTTGAGCACCTTGTTCAACGCCGTCCCAAGATGGATATGACCGTTGGCGTAGGGAGGGCCGTCATGCAGTACAAATTTTTCGCGGCCCTCAGCGGCGGACCGCAGCCGGCCATAAATACCGAGCTGTTCCCAACGCTTCAGCATGGCGGGCTCACGCTCCGGCAATTTCGCTTTCATGGCGAATTCGGTGCGCGGTAGGAAAACGGTCTTGCGGTAATCGACGCTCATGAGGTGGCCTATTGGACAGCAGATTCGGTTGATTGGTTGATTGCGGGAGAAACGCCCCCGGGGCCTTTGTCCGCCGCCAACAACTCCCGGGCGCAAGCGGTGTCGAGCGCGATTTGCGCTTTCAAGGCATCGAGGCCGTCAAAGCGGCGCTCCGGACGTACACGTGCGACGAATTTTGCCCGCAAACGCCGACCATAGAGATCACCGTCGAAATCCAGAACATGCACTTCCAACAGCAACTCATTCTCATCGAACGTCGGGCGGCGGCCGAGATTGGCGACGGCGGGATGCCATTCCAAACCGTCACCGGCGCCGCGATCGAAGCCGGCCCACAACGCATAGACGCCATGCGCCGGATGTAGCGTGCCGGCAACCGCCAGATTCGCGGTGGCAAAGCCGAGCTTACGGCCGCGATGCTCGCCATGTTGGACACGGCCTTCGATCTCCCACGGGCGGCCGAGAATCTGCGCAACGCCGGCGACATCGCCGGCGCTCAGCCGCGCGCGCGCTTCGCTGGCGGAATACTTCCCCTCGTCCGTGCCGGCGACGCTCACTTGGCTGACCCGATAGCCGCCGGCTTCGGCGTTTTCCTGCAACAGGTCAAAATTTCCGCCGCGCTTGTGGCCAAACGCGAAATCATAGCCCACCACCACATGGCCGACCCCGAGCCCGCCCACGAGCAACCGGTGAATAAAATCATCGGCCGTCAGCGAAGCCAAATTTCGGTCGAAACGGAGAAGGTAAAGAATGTCGACACCGAGACCGGCGATCTCACGCAATTTATTACGAAACGGCGTGAGCCGGAACGGGCCGTCCGCCTGCCCCAGGAC
>PTKB01000097.1 GCA_002937555.1 Alphaproteobacteria bacterium MarineAlpha10_Bin2
GAGCCAATCCGCGACCGGCGCCAAGGCCGGGTGGCGGAGATCGGCGTCGATGTGGCGCCATACGCGCGGCAAATATGCGAGATAGCCGCGCTTGCCGTCGCGCCCGGCGAGGCGCGAAAACACGCCGGCGATGCGGAGATTGCGGTGGGCGCCCAAGATGGCGTAGGAGGCGCGGAACGCTTCTCGGTCAAGCTCGGGAAATGCGCCCAAAAAACGCGCGATCATCTCGGCTTCCAAATCACCGGGCACGTCGCGCCGGACGTCCTGCAACAGCGAAACCAGATCATAGGGAAGAGGCGCGGCAACGGCGTCCTGAAAATCGAGCAGGCCGACCCGGGCGATCCCCTGGCGCTCCGGCAGCCACATCAGGTTGGCGGCGTGAAAATCACGCAAGCTCAGACATTGCGGCATCGCCAGGGCCAGTACATGCGCCTCGCACCATGCCGCGGCCCATCCGTCCGCATGCGCCTTCAATTCCGATTCGCCGCCACCTTCCGGCGGCCACCATTCGGCGAACAGGCGAATTTCGGCCGCCAGATAGGCCGCATCCATGGCCGGCGCACCAGCGGCCACCGGCGCCGAGGCAAGCGCGGTCAGGAGATCGACTGCCGCGCTATAGAGCGCCTCGCCACTGGGGCCACCCCCGTCTTCGAGACAATGGGTGAAGCTGTGATCGCCCATATCCTCGAGCAGCAACAAGCGTCGGGTGCTGTCCTCGGCGTAAATTTTCGGCGCGCTATAGCCCAAGCCGTCCAAATGCCGCGCGATGCGGCAGAAAGCTGCGATGTCGACTTGTTCGGAGTCCGTCAGCACGGCGCTGTCGCCGCCGCGCGTCAAGCGCAGATAGCGCCGCGCCGACGCATCGCCTGCCAGCGGCGCCCGCGCCGCGCCGGACCATCCGGCGGCGGCGAGAAATTTATCGATGTCGCCGCCGCGCTCAGCCATCCCGGGACGCGAGGCGGCGCAGCAACTCGCGGGCGCGCGTGCCATGCGGGTGGAACGCCGCGTACCGGGAGGTTTCGCTCTCTCCCGGATACAAGCGCATCTCCAACCAGTCAGAGGGCTCGTTACCGGCCATATTTTCCGGCCATTCGATCAGGCAGATCGCGTGATCGAAGGCCTCTTCGATGCCGAGCTCATAGATTTCCTCTGAATGTTCCAACCGGTAGAGATCAAAATGCCAAACCGGCGCACCGCCGTTTTCATAAATCTGAACCAGCGTGAAGGTTGGGCTCGGCACTTCGACGTCGCCCAGCCGGGCGCGAATAAAGGCGCGCGCGAACGTCGTTTTGCCAGCGCCAAGCTCGCCGCCAAGGCCGATAATATCGCCGGCCTCCGCCAATTCCGCCAATTGTCCGGCAAGCGCGTCGGTGGCGGCGATATTTTCGAGCGGCACCGTAAGAGAGTGCGAATCGTCGGGGTGCGACATCGCTCAGATCATAGCACGACGAGGGCATCCTGCCGGCAGCAACCTCAAGCCTCGGTTGCGCGCGCGGCCTCGTGATGGCTCGGGAACACACAGGTCACCGTCGTGCCTTTCTCCAGCGCCGATTCCAGGGACACGGTGCCGCCGTGCAATTCGACAAAATTCTTTACCAATGACAGGCCGAGCCCGGTGCCGCCCTGACGGGCCAACGGATTGTCGGCCTGCCAAAACCGCTCGAACACCTGTCCATGCTCCTCGAGGGCGATGCCGACGCCGGAATCGGACACCCAGATATGCATGTCGTCGCCGACGCGCTTCGCGCCCAGCGTCATTGATCCGCTTGCGGGAGTATATTTTGTTGCGTTGTTCAACAAGTTGAAGACGATCTGTTTGATCCGCCGTTCGTCGCCTTCCATGCGGCCGATGTCCTGATCGCAGTCGAACGCGACTTGAAGCTGTTTGGAGCGCACCCGTTCCTGGACCAGGTTAAGCATGTTCAACAACATCGCGTGCACGTCGATGGATTCGATTTCCAACACCATCAGCCCGGCCTCGATGGTGGCCAAATCGAGGATGTTATTGATCAGCGACAACAATTGTTGCGAGGACTGCAGAATGCCCGAGACATATTCCTGCTGACGCTCGTTGAGCTGGCCGAAATAATGGTTGGCGAGAATCTCGGTAAAGCCGATAACCGTGTTGAGCGGCGTGCGCAGTTCATAGGAAACATTGGCGATAAACTCGGATTTGAGCCGGTCGGTGGCTTCCAGCGCCTGCGCCCGGTCTCTGAGCGCACGTTCGACCCGAAAACTGTCGGTAATATCGAGATAGGTGATCAGCGTCGCGCCGTCGGGAAGCGGTACATAGGTGCAATCCAGTACTTTCTCATCGCGCCGCTCCAGCCGCATAGTCGAACGCGCCCGCTCGGAGATACGGGCAATGTGGTGGGCCTTGTAGTTATCCCAATCTTCGCCGTCATCGATGAGTTTGCGCGACAGTTCAGTGATTTCAGCGATATGCGGCTCGCCGTTCAACTGCTCCTGATCGAGTTCCCACAATGCCGCGAACCCCGGGTTCGACAGCTTGAGCTTGCCGTCGGCGCCAAACACCGCGACAGCCTCGAACAGATTGTCGAGGGTCGCGCGCTGTACCGCCGTCAACGTGCTGTAGGAGCGCTCGAGGGTGTATCTATCGGTGACGTCCTGCGACATGAACTGAAGGCCGCCGAAGGGATGCGGCAGGACAACATGGCGCAGCGTTGAGCCGTCCGGCAGATGCAGCAGTTCCTCCTCCGGCTCGGTGACGCTGGTAAAGAGATCATTCATGCGCTTTTTGAAGACGCGCCAATCGGCCTGTTCGGGCAGGCGCCGGCGTTCGCGCTGCGCCTCCAGTACTTCCGATAAGGTCGGCTCGCCGGCCAGCCAACCCTCTTCGAGATCGAACAGTTTGACGAATTCCCTGTTGAAGAATATCAGGCGCGTATCGGCGGCATAAACGGCGATGGAGGTGTTGAGCGATTGCAACACTTGGGCATGCGCCTCGATGTGGCGATTGAGATCGGCCTCGGCCTGTTCCAATTCGCTGATATCGTGCGCCCAGCCAGCAGATCCACCGCCATTGCCGAGGGGCGATTCGACGATGTCGAGATAGCGGCGTTCTCCGCCGCCGACGACATGTTGGCGAGCGCGCTTGGGCGCCCGCGCTTCTTCCTGCGGCACTCCGGAAATCAGTTCGGGGCCGTGCTCCCGTTCCACCCGGCGCGCCGAGGAATCGACGTGATGCGCGTAGGACTTGTTGACCCAGCTTAAATCCAGATTGGCGGCATGTTGCCAGATCGGCATTTCGACGGCATCGAGGAGGATGCGCAAATGTTCGATTTCAGCGCTTAATTCGGCGCTTTCGGCTTGCTCGCGGGTGCAATCACGCAAGATCAGCGTGGTGTCGCCGGCGCCGGAGGCAAATCCGTTGACCGCATAGGTTTCGCCGGCGATCCGGGCCGGCGCAACGCATCGAGAGGGATTCGCCATTCTCGGCCAGGCCGTCGATCGCGGCAGCGACTTGCGCGCTGTCCGCGGGAGACAACAGGTCTGCAAGGGCTTCGAGAATGCCACCCCGGATGGCCGCGCCCGCCGCACCTTGGTTACGAATTGTGAGGACATGAATGCCGGCTGCCTTGAGCTCGGCTTCCAGCCTGAGGCGCGCATTGAGCGTGGTTTTCTGCACCTCCGCAGCCCTGGCGCGCTCCTGCAGCTGCCCGGTGCGGAAATGAATCGCCGCCGCGACTGCAAACAGGGCGATACCGCCCACGGCAAACAGCGCCGCATCATCGGCTTGCCAGGCTGCAAATGCGCTCTTCGTGACCAAGGCGGCGGAGAGAAACATGAGCCCCGCCATCGCCCGGCGCACGGCGCTATAGGCTCCGTGAACTGTCATTGACCGGGCAATGTTAGGGGCCAAAGGAGCGCCAAACAAGATATCGCATCGCCGATTTGATCTGCCTCAAGGCGGCGCCCGCCGACATCGGGCGAAATGTTCGAAGCCGGAAGGCGCAGCGACGCGGCGTCGACAGGTCCGTTGTGAAAATATTTTCGAGGCGTGTTGCAATGGCCTGGGATCTCGCCTTGCCGCTACTGATCATGCTGGCGACCGGTATCGTTGGTCTCCTGATCCTGTACTGCGCGCGCAAACTCATGTTCGATCCGCGCGCCGAGGATCACACGGATTCGGTTGCCGAAGGCGGCGATTGATAAATTAACGCCGGTCCGGCCTTTCCCGAGCCTAACCCGGGAAAGGTTGCACGGACGTTAATAGCGGTAGTGATCGGGCTTGAACGGGCCTTCTGGGGTCACACCGATGTATTTGGCCTGTTCGGCGCTTAATTTGGTGAGCTTGACGCCGAGCTTGTCCAAATGCAGCGCCGCGACTTTTTCGTCGAGATGCTTGGGCAGGGTGTAGACCTTGTTCTCATAATCCGCGCCATTCTTCCACAGCTCGATCTGCGCCAGCACCTGATTCGAGAATGACGTGCTCATGACGAAGCTGGGATGGCCGGTGGCGCAGCCGAGATTCACCAAGCGGCCCTTGGCCAGCACGATCAAACGCTTGCCGTCGGGAAATTCGACCTCGTCGACTTGCGGCTTGACCTCGTGCCAGGGGTAGTTTTGCAGCGCCTCGATCTGAATTTCAGAATCGAAATGGCCGATATTGCAGACGATGGCGCGGTCTTTCATCTGGCGCATGTGATCGAGGGTGATGACATCGAGATTGCCGGTTGCGGTGACGAAGATATCGCCCTGAGAGGCCGCGTCGTCCATGGTCGTCACCTCATAGCCCTCCATCGACGCTTGCAGGGCGCAGATCGGATCGACTTCGGTCACCATCACGCGCGCACCCTGGCCGCGTAGCGACACCGCGCAGCCTTTGCCGACATCGCCATAGCCGTTCACCACCGCGACTTTGCCGGCCAGCATCACGTCGGTCGCCCGCTTGATGCCGTCGACCAGGCTCTCGCGGCAGCCATAGAGATTGTCGAATTTCGACTTGGTGACGGAATCGTTCACATTGATGGCGGGCACCTTGAGGGTGCCGGCTTTTTCCATTTCATAAAGGCGCAGCACGCCGGTTGTGGTCTCTTCCGAGATCCCTTTGACGGCAGCCATCCGGTCGCCATAGCTGTCATGCATGATCTTGGTCAGGTCGCCGCCGTCATCGAGGATCATGTTGACCTGCCAGCCGTCGGGCGCCTCGATGGTTTGCTGGATGCACCATTCATATTCTTCTTCGGTTTCGCCTTTCCAGGCGAACACCGGCACGTCGCTGGCGGCAATCGCCGCCGCCGCATGGTCCTGGGTCGAAAAGATGTTGCAGCTCGACCACCTGACCGTGGCGCCGAGCGCCGCCAAGGTCTCGATCAGCACCGCCGTCTGGATGGTCATGTGCAGGCAGCCAAGAATGCGCGCGCCGGACAAGGGCGCCGCGTCGCCCAGTTCCTGGCGCAGCGACATGAGGCCGGGCATTTCGGTTTCCGCGATGGCGATTTCCTTGCGTCCCCAATCGGCGAGCGAAATGTCCTTGACCTTGAAATCGTTGGCGTCCGACATGGAATGTTCTCCGGCGGTGGTGGCTGACGAGCTGAATTTTAGGGCTGGCCTCTCGGGGCCGCGCGGCGTTGTAACACCGCCGCACGGGACGCACAACCGGCGCTATTCGAGAGCGTTGAAATCGTCCAGCAGCGTTGCGATGACGCCGGAATCGGACTGTTCCATGATTTGTCCGGTACGGGTTTCAGCGTCGGTCATATCGAGGCCGAGAATGCGCTGCTTAACGCGCGGCAAATTAGGCGCCGCCATGGAAAGATCGCGCAGGCCCAACCCTAAGAGCAGCGCCGTAAAGCGCGGATCGCCGGCCATCTCGCCACAGAGGTTGACCGGAATTCCAGCGCTCGCGCCGGCTTGCGTGGCGTATCTGATCAGCCGCAGCACGGCCGGGTGCAAGGGGTCGTACAGGTGCGCCACCTGCTCGTCGCCGCGGTCGGCGGCCAGGGTGTACATGGTCAAATCATTGGTGCCGATGGAGAAATAATCGCACGTCTTGGCCAAGCTGTCGGCGGCCAGGGCGGCGCCCGGGGTCTCGATCATGACGCCGAGTTCGGGCAGCGGGTCCGACATGGGCGCGCGCTTGCGCTCGAGACGCCTGACGACTTTGTCCATAGCCTCTTGGACGCGTTTGATCTCGCTCGCGGTGTTGATCATCGGCAACAGGATGCGAAGGCGGCCATGGGCGCTGGCGCGCAGCATCGCGGCGAGCTGGGTTTCGAGCAACTTCCGCACCTTGAGAGAGAGCCGGATGGCGCGCAAGCCCAAGGCCGGGTTGGCGCTCGGGCTGATATGCTCGCCCAGCGAATAGGCCAGCTTGTCGCTGCCGACATCGAGGGTGCGGACCGTCACGGTTTGGCCTTCCATGCCCTCGACGATGTCCTTGAAGGCGACATATTGCTCGTCTTCGCTGGGCAGGGTGTCGCGGTTCATATAGAGGAATTCGCTGCGCAACAGGCCGACGCCCTCGGCGCCGACCTGGCGCGCCAAGGCGAGCTCGGACGGCAGTTCCAAATTGCATTGCAGCGAAATGCGCACTTTGTCGCGGGTCATGGCCGGCACCCCGCGCAAGCGCTCGAGCTGGCGCTGACGCCGCGCCAGGGCTTCGCGGCGGCGCTCGAAGCGGGCGATGGTCGCGGCGCTCGGATTGACCACCACCGTGCCGCGCACACCATCGACCACCACCATGTCGCCTGGGCGCACGTCATGCACCAGGTTGGGGACGCCGAGAACGGCGGGCAGGCCGAGCGAGCGCGCCATGATCGTGGTATGGCCTTCGGCGCCGCCCAGCGCTGAGGCGAAGCCGCCGACGATCGCCGGGTCCATCAGCGCCGTATCGGCCGGGGTGATTTCCTCGGCGATAATGATCGAGCCCGGCGCCAGACCCGAGAAGGCCTGATAATCGGCCTTGGTCAGATTGCGCACGAGTCGCGCGCTGACCTCGCGCACGTCTTGGATCTTGCTGGCAAGATAGGAATCCTCCATCGCCGAAAAGGCGTGGGCGATTTGCGACAGTTCGGCCTGTACGGCCGCTTCGGCATTGAGTTTTTCCACCCGGATGCGGTCTTCGACGCCGCGCACCAGGCGCGAGCCGGCGAGCATTTGGCGGTGCGCTTCAAGGAGATAGGACAACTCCTCGGCCGCCGCCTCGGACAGCGCCGATGCCTTGGTGCGCAGATTTTCGACCTGTTTGATGGAGAGCTTGACCGCGCCGTCGAAGCGCTTGATCTCCGCCTCGACGTCGGTGACGCAATAGTCGGGGACATCGATCAGACCGCGCTCCATCACATGCGCGGGGCCGATGGCGATGCCGGCGGAAACGCCCAATCCCGAATATTTGAGCTCCGCCGGCGCCTGAGGGGCGGCGGGCGGTGGGCTGTTGCTGGTGCGTGTCTTATCAGTCTTCATCGAACTTATCGTCTATCAATTTGAGCAATGCCACGAGAACCCGATCGGCCTCGGGGCCTCTCGCCTCCAATGTAATTTCCGTTCCCGGCGCCGCGGCCAGCATCATCAGGCCGAGGATCGAGATGCCGGAGACCCGGGTGCCGTTGCGAATGACCCAGACCTCGGCATCGAAGGAACCCGCCATGCGCACGAATTTTGCCGCTGCGCGGGCGTGCAATCCCAGACGGTTGGCGATCAGGCAACTGCGCCGCTCGAATTCGCCGTGCGCCGGCGCGCCGTTGCCGTCACCGCTCATAGACGGACCGGCGGCCACGCGCTCACTGATTTTCTCCCTCCAACAGGCTGCTTGCGACGTTTATGTATTTTCGTCCGGCCTCCTGCGCCAGGGCGACGGCCGCGGGCAAGTTGTCGTCGCCGCGCACGCTGGCCAGTTTGATCAGCATCGGCAGGTTCATGCCGGCGACGACTTCCACTTTCGCCTTATTCATCACCGAAATGGCGAGATTGGAGGGCGTGCCGCCGAACATATCGGTGAGCAGAATGACGCCATGGCCGTCATCGACGTCGCTGATGGCAGCGAGGATGTCCTTGCGCCGCATTTCCATATCGTCATCGGCGCCGATGCAGACGGCGCGGGTGTTCGGCTGGCGGCCGACTACATGTTCCGTCGCGGCGACGAATTCCTCCGCCAAACGTCCATGGGTTACCAACACGAGCCCGATCATTCTATCCCCCAAACAATTCCATACCGCCCAGGCGGGGGTATGTCTTAACCGTGCCGGAATGGCCAATTCCCGCGTTTCAGGCGCTTTCTCGCGCCTCCTTACGTTGCGGATCGCCGTCGAGATCGCGGTGGCGCACACCGACTTGGCGGCCGGTTTTCTTGAGCGCTTCGGCAACGCGTTCGGCGACGAATACGGAGCGGTGGCGCCCTCCCGTGCAGCCCACCGCAATCGTCAAATAGGACTTACCCTCCCGTTCATAGGCGGGCAAGAGCGATATGAGCATATCTTTGAGACTAGCAATAAAGTCGGCATAGGCCGAGTCCGCCTCGATATGCCGGCCGACCGATAAATCGAGGCCGCTCAGCGGCCTGAGATGGTCGACATAGTGGGGATTGGCGAGAAACCGGACGTCGAACACCAGATCCGCATCCGCCGGCAGGCCGCGCGGATAGGAAAAAGACGTCACGAAGATGCTGAGTTCGGGTTCTAAGGCCTCGGCGAAATGGCCCTCCAACAGCCGGCGCAGATCGCGGATTGCGAGATCGGTGGTGTTGACCGTCAGATCGGCGCGCCGGCGCAGCCAATCGAGGCGCTCGCGCTCGCGCCGGATGCCGTCGATGACCGGGCGGTCGGCGGCGAGCGGATGGGGCCGCCGGGTTTCGGTAAAGCGCCGCCGCAGGGCCTCGTCGTCGCCGTCGAGGAACAGCAGCGTGACGTCCAAATCGGCGCGGTCGAGCAAGGGCGCGATGTCATGCTCGAAATGCTCAAGGCCATGGACCTGTGTGATGCCTGTCAGTTTGGCTGGATCGCGGAACCAGGCGATGCCAATTTCCAGCAAGCCAATACCATTGGCAATGAAGGCTTTCCGAACCAGAGCCGATTGCTGAGCACTGGTGAGCTCCGGGAAGCACAACCTGATGTTCACTTCCGCGATGTGCCGACGACTTCGGGCAAGGCGGAAGGCCAGCAG
>PTKB01000098.1 GCA_002937555.1 Alphaproteobacteria bacterium MarineAlpha10_Bin2
TATCGGCCGGCGCCGCCTCGGCTACCGCGCCCAATGCCCGCCGGACGATATCGGGCCGGTAGTAAACATCGCGGAATCGGCCGACCGAGAAAAAATCGGCGGCTTTATCAGGGCCGTGATTGACATGCCAGCCGATCAGAGAATCGCCGCCCGGTGAGGCGAGATAATGGCCGGCCGGCGTCCAGGCGACCCGGCGTGCGCCGTCCCTGTGCGCAAACAGCGCCAACAGTTCGGCGCCGTCCGACATGCGGTACCAGCGGATCGAGCCATCGCCGAACGCGCCGGCGGCAAGGCGGCCATCGGGTGTGATGTTGAGCGCCCAAGCCTCGCCCGGCGCCTGAAAGCTCCACATCACGTTTGCATCTATGCCGTAGCGGATCACCCGCCAGCGGGTGCCGAGCAGGATGCCGCTGTCGTCCGGCAACAGGGCGTAACTCTCCGTCCGCTCGTATGGGAGGAGGGGAAGTTGGGCGCCGTTCAAGGTCGGTGCGTAGCTTCCTTGCCAGTCAGCGACTGTCATTGCGGGCGTACGGGAAAGCGGCGGTGAAAATTCCTCTCCGGGCGCGGGCGGGTCGAGAATCAGAGCGCGTTGCTCAAGCTCGAACATCGCACCGCCACCGGCGAAGCTGAAATATACTTGCGCGCCATCAGCCGAAAGCTTGAACGCGTTCCCCATGTCGCGGAAATCGGCGGCGCGGGTGCGCCATTCGAACAGCTTGATATGATTTTCGTCGATGGCGCCGAGCGCCGGTTCCGAACTGGCGAAATAAACGCCGCCTTCACTGCGCGGCGCGAGGAATGTGACACCCTTGGCGGAAGCCGCCGCGACGTCTTGCGGCGCGCCGCGTCCGCCCTGATTCCAGCGCCGCACCGGGTGCGCGCCGTCGCGCTCGAACTCGCCGCCGGCATAGAGATATGTACCGTCCGGCGACCAGGCGGTACGCCACATATCGCCGTTATCGATATCATCCATGCGCGGACAAAATTGTAGCGATAGATCCTCCGCCGACAGCACATCCACCCGCTGGCGTTCGGAATAACCCACAGCCAAGTATTTGCCGTCGGGCGAGAAGCTGGCCGATGTCGGCCATTCGCCGCCCGGCGCACGGCGCGCTCTGAGCAGGTTGAACTCGGCATTGAACAGACGGATGGCGCCGTCGAGTGAAACGGTGACGAGCCGGCCCTGGCCGTCGAACTCCACCCAGCCCGAGCTTGGCGCCGCCACGCCCTCGGGATTGTCCTGGTCGAGATAGGGCAGGCTCGAAGCGCGGCAATTCGGGTCATCGGCGTCGTTCTCGTCACCGCGCGGCAAGCCGTCCGGATGGCGCACTGGACGATCGGCGGCGAGCGTGAAATCGGGCGCCCGGTAGACCCGGAAGCCATGGCCGTTTTTGAGAGTGACGGCGAGATACTGGCCGTCTGGCGAGAAGGCGAGATGGAGGCCGCGGTGCGGCAGGTCGGCGACGCGCCGGATCATTTCGCCGCTGGGGATATCGAACAGATAGAGGCTCCAATTGGGGCCTTCCCCTTCGCCGGTCCATCCCGCCGTGGCGATCATGGTGCCGTCGGGCGAGATGGCGACGCCGTAAAGCGCGCCCTCCCGCGCCGCGCCGATCGGTACCCGCAGCGTGCGGATCAGCCTGCCGTCGCCAAGCGACCACAGCCGCAAGGTCTTGTCGTAAGAGGCGGAGGCGAGAATGTTTGTGCCCGGATGGATGGCGATGCGGCCGATTTTGGCGGTGTGCATGCCGGTTTCGATGCGCAGCACCGGCGTCTCGGAAAGTCCGGCCGCTGTGTCGGCGCGCGCACTGCCCACAGTATGGAACAGAGCGATAGCGAGCGCGAAAAGCGCCGAATAGATTGCCGCACGCCAGGCTGTGATCATGACTACACTATTGTTAATCCGAATCTATTATAGTCAATTGACATTCCAGGTGACTTTAACCGAGGAGACATCGAGATGCTGCATTGGCGAATATTGATGGCGGCGCTTGTTTTGGCCTTCGCCGTGAGTCTGGCCGCTCCGTTTGCCGGCCAAGCTTGGGCCGATCCCGACGATCCCTACACGGATGAGGATCCCGACGATCCTTGATCCAGTTAGCGCGCTCTTGGCGTGAACGCGTCTAACCAGAGAATCCTCATCCTCGGCGGCGCCGGTGCGATGGGCGCCGGCATTGTGCGCGACCTGTTGTCGGCGCAGTCCGACAGCAACAATTTGTTGGTCGTCGCCGACCTGTTGCGCGACCGCGTCGACGAAATCATTGCCGAATACGATGCCGAGCGCGTGCGCGCCCTGGCGTTGGACGTGACCGATGCATGGGCGCTGGCGAAGGCGCTTCGCGACAGCGATCTCTGCATCAACGCCGTTCCCACCTTCGCCGGCCACCAGATGGCAATATTCGATGCCTGTCTCGAAGCCGGCACCGCCTATGCCGATCTCGGCGGCATGGGCGTCTACACGGTGCTGCAAAAGGCCGAGCATGAGAATTGGCGCGCCGCCGGCGCCATGGCGGTACTCGGCCTCGGCGCCGATCCCGGCATGTCGAACGTAATCTGCCGCGCCGTCGCCGAAAAGTTGGAGCGCATCGACAAGATCAATCTCTATTGGGCCTCGGAGCTTTCGGGGCCGGAAAACCCCGTCCTGGTGCCGCCCTACAATATCGAAACCGTGCTCGGCGAATACGCCAACCCGAGCAAACAGTTTCTCGATGGTGCATTGCGTGAAGTCGGGCCGCAGACCGGACATGAAACTCTGCAACTGCCTGAGCCTTGGGGCGAGACGGAGTTTATCCACTCACAGCATTCCGAGCCGCTCACGGTTCCGTTCGCCGACGGTATCCGCGACAAGGGCATCCGCGAATTTACCTGGAAACTGCATTTGCCGAAGCGCGAGCACGAAATCTGGGTCGGGCTGGTCAAGGCCGGTTTCGGAGATTTCGAGACGCCGCTCGACGTCAAAGGGGTGAGCCTCAGGCCGTCGGAAATGCTGGACGCGGTGGTCCGGCACAACATGGAAGTACGCGCCGGCGATATACCGGAGCAGGAAAACCATGAAATCCATCTCGCCATCGGCGAAGGAACGCGGGACGGCAAGGGCCTCCGCGTCAGAGTCCATGTAACGTCAGGGGCGGACCCGCTCTATGAAGGCTATCACGACGCCGGAACATCGATGAACGCCTCGATCGCGGCGCAGCTCATGCTACGCGGCCGTTCGCGCCCCGGCGTTTGGGCGCCCGAAGAATTTTTCGACGTCGAAGATTATTTCGCCGAACTGCGCAAGCGCCGCTTCACTATCGCGGTGGAGGAAACAGCGCTCTAAATTTCAGAACGATAGATTCTTAAACTTCCGCGTTTGCTCGGTGAGCGCGGTCTCGGTGGGCAGGCGCTCCATGCTGCTGGCGCCGTAGAAGCCGTTGACATGCTTGCAATTGCGTAAGATGTACTCGGCGTCGCCAGGCTCCGCGATGGGGCCGCCATGGCAGAGGATGATGGCGTCGCCGCGCACCGCCAGCGCGGCGGCCGCCCATTGGTCTATCAGGCTGACGCAATCGGCTAGCGATTTGGCAGTCTGTGCGCCAATCGCGCCGCTTGTGGTCAAGCCCATATGGCAGACGATAAAGTCCGCGCCCGCCGCCGCCATGGCTTCGGCGTCCTCGGCGCTGAACACGTAAGGCGTCGTCAGCATGTCGAGGGCACGGGCGGCGCGGATCATCTCCACCTCCAGGCCGTAGCCCATGCCGGTCTCTTCGAGATTGGCGCGGAACACGCCGTCGATCAGGCCGACGGTGGGGAAATTTTGCACGCCGGCGAAGCCCATGGCTTTGAGCTCGGCAAGAAAAATCTCCATTGTGACGAAGGGATCGGTGCCGTTCACACCGGCGATCACGGGTGTGTGTTTTACCACCGGCAGCACTTCCGCCGCCATTTCCTTGACGATGTCGTTGGCGTTGCCATAGGCGAGCAGCCCGGCCAGCGAGCCGCGCCCGGCCATGCGGTAGCGCCCGGAATTATAGATGGCGATAATATCGATGCCGCCGGCCTCTTCGCATTTTGCCGATAGCCCGGTGCCGGCGCCGCCGCCGACGATCGGCTCGCGCGCTTCGACCATGGCGTGGAATTTTTGCAACAGCGCCGCGCGCTCGAATTTGGGCATGGTTCTAAGCTCCCGTTATGTCACGCCAAGCAGCGACCAGGGCGGCCGCGAATTCAGGGTCGTTGATATGCAACGGACAGCGTAGGAGTTGGCGCGTCTCGGTGACGATCAGCGTTTTTTCCAGCGCCTCGAACAATGCAGCGTTCGCCGCAGGGTCGTGAAACGGCATGTCCGGCGCATCGATCAAGGAGACGCCCTTCTCCGGAAGGAGAAAGCGCACCGGCCCGCTAAACTTGTTGAGTTTGGCGCCGATCCATTCGCCCATGGCGCGGTTTTCCTCGGGCGTGGTGCGCATCAGGCTGACTTGCGGATTGTGGATGTAGATACTGCGCTCGCGGTATTTCTCCGGGATCGTCTCGCGGGAGCCGAAATTCACCATGTCGAGCGCGCCGCACGAGCCGACGTATGGTAGCCCCGCCGACGCCAAGGCATCGAGGCGCGTTTCGCCGGCGCTAAACACGCCGCCCATCAGAAGGTCGCAAACCTCGGTGGTGGTGACGTCGATGCAGCCTTGCACGAATCCGTTCTCGGCGAGCTTTTCCATCGATTGCCCGCCGGTGCCGGTGGCGTGAAAAACTAGGCAGTCATAGTCCGTCTCGAGCAGCGCGCGCACTTGGTCGACGCAGTCCGTGGTGACACCGAACATGGTGAGGCCGATGGCCGGTTTGTCCTCGCGCACCGCCGGCACGTTGTGGCGCATCATGCCGGCCAGGGCGTGCGCCGCATTGCCGAGAACTTCGCGAGTGATGCTGTTCAGCCCGGCGACATCGGCTACCGAATAAACCATGGCGATATCGTTGGGCCCGACATAAGGCGCCACATCGCCCGAGGCCACGGTGGACACCAGGATTTTTGGCACGCCGAGAGGCAGGGCGCGCATACCGGTGGCGACGAGTGCGGTATTGCCGCTGCCGCCGGCGCCGATCATGCCGCCGATATCGCCGCGCGTGCGCACGAAATGTGCGAACGCATCGGCCATGGCGGTGACCGCACGGCCGCGGTCGCCGCCGACCAACACCGCGTCGGCGCCGTCGGGATGGTGCGACGCCACTTCCGCCGCCGGCACGTCCACCGCGCCGGCGTCGCCGCCCCCAGTGCCGAGATCGACGAGGCAGCTCTCGATCCCGGCGTCTTCGATCAGACCCTTGATGTAGCGCAGTTCGGCGCCTTTGGTGTCGCAGGTCCCCGCCACATAGGCCTTCGCCATGATCCGCCTCTCCGATGATTTTGTTGAGATATTGTGTAGCATGTTTGGTGGAGACGTCACGAGGAGAGCGGGATGGCGGAGAATCAGCGCATGGTCAGCGCACGCGGCGGGCTCAGCCTGCCGGCGCTTGGTCTCGGCACCTGGAAGATGGGCGAAAAGCGGGGGCAAAGAAAAGCCGAAGTGGCGGCCCTCAGGCACGGCCTCGATCTTGGCCTCGGGCTGATCGATACGGCCGAGATGTACGCTTCCGGCGGCACCGAGCAGGTGGTGGGCGAAGCTATCCGCGGGCGCCGCGACGAGGTCTATCTGGTTTCCAAGGTGCTGCCCAGCAACGCCTCGCTGAAAGGCACGATCAAGGCCGCCGAGCGCAGCCTCAAGCATTTAAACTGCGATCATATCGATCTTTATCTGTTGCACTGGCCGGGCTCCCATCCGCTCGCGGAAACTCTCGAAGCCTTCGAGCGTTTGATTGAGGACGGTAAGATCGGCCGCTACGGCGTCAGTAATTTCGATGCCGGCGAGATGGAAGACGCCATGGCCGAGAGCGGTGGCGATGCAATTTGCGTAAATCAAATCCTCTATAATCCGGCGCAGTGCGCCATCGAGGCCGAGTTGCAGTCTTGGTGCGAAGCGCGGGACGTCGCGCTGATGGCCTATTCGCCGCTCGACCAGGGCGGTATTTTGCGGGACGCCGTCATTGAGCAGATCGCCGATCGTCACTACGTCACCAGTGCCACGGTGGCGGTGGCCTGGACGTTGCGCTTCCCCGGTATGATTTCGATCCCCAAAGCCACCGCGCCGGCCCATGTCGAAGCGGTCGCCGCCGCGCGTGACGTGAATCTGACGGACGACGACCTCGCCGCCATCGACCGCGCCTTTCTCCCGCCCGAACCCGGAGCGCGGCTGGCGATCTACTGATATCCGTGCGTTGCCGCGATGAGGCCGCCGTCGACGACGAGATCGGCGGCGGTGACGTATTTGGCTTCGTCGGACGCGAGATAGAGTGCGGCGTAGGCCACGTCCCAGCCTTCGCCCATATGGCCCATCGGAACCTGCTTGTTGCGCTTTTCGATGAGCGCCGAGGCGTCTCCGGCGCCGTACTGTCCGGCCAGGCGCACCTCGACGAGCGGCGTGTGCATCAACCCCGGCGAGATCGAATTGCAACGGATGCCGAGCGGCGCATATTTCACCGCAAGCGCGCGGCCGAACTGCACCAGCCCTGCTTTGGAAGCGGCATAGCCGACATGGTCGTTGCCGATATGGCGGAGACCTGCGATCGAGGAAATATTGACGATCGCGCCGCCGCCCTGGCGCTCCATATGGGGTATGGCGTGTTTACAGGCGAGAAAAGCCGAGGTGAGGTTGAAATCGAGTTGGCCTTGCCATTCGTCCAGGCTGAGCTCCACCGGGCCGCCCGGTACCGAGCCGCCGACATTGTTGACGAGAATATCGATACGCCCGAATTGCGCGACACAAGCGTCGATCGTCGCCTTGACCTGGGCGGCATCGGTCACGTCGCAGTGATGGGTTTCGCAAACGCCGCCCTCCGAGGCAATGATGGCTTGGGTCTCCGCCGCCGCTTCCGGCACCAGATCGACGGCAAAGATGCTGGCGCCTTCGCGCGCGAAGGCCACCGCCGTGCTTTTGCCATTGCCCCAGCCCGGTCCGACCGATCCGGCGCCGGTGATCAGCGCCACTTTGTTTTCCAACCGCATATGCTTGTCCGCCTCTTATGATGCCAATACTGCGGCGAATTTATCTTTCCCAACGGGCTGGCACCAGTATCATTTGGTCATGCAAAACGTGAATCGGCATGGATCGCAAATCCTGCGGATTTCGGCGATCGTCGTCGTATTGTGGCTGATATTGCTGACGGCCTGTCCGATCGGCATGACCGGCGTAGCGAGGGCGCAGGATGAGACACCGGCGAATTTCCATGCCGCCTATGCCGCCTATACGCGCGGCGACTATCAGACGGCGCATGATATGTGGCTCGTGCTGGCGAAGCGCGGCGATGCCGATGCTCAATTCAACGTCGCCGCGCTCTATGACAATGGCTGGGGCATCGAGCGCGATATAGAGACTGCGGCGCGGTGGTATGAGCGCGCGGCGGCGCGCAACATCGCGCCGGCCGAGCTGGTATTGGCGCATATCCTCAGGCGCGGAGAAATAAGCGAACCGGATGGCGAGCAGGCGCTGCGCCACATCCGTTCGGCGGCGCACCGCGGCTCCGCCCGCGCCCAGTTCGAGCTTGGCGTCGCTTATGACCGCGGCGTCAGGGTCACGCAGAATTACGCCACCGCGGCCGTGTGGTACGAAAAGGCGGCGGCCCAAGGCCTCACCGAAGCGATCTATAATTTGGGCACCCTGTTCGACGAGGGGCTGGGCGCGCCGAAGGATCATGCGGCGGCGCTCGCCTGGTACCGGCAGGCCGCGCGCGGTGGCAACGCCTTGGCCGAAAACAATATAGGCAATTTGCACGAGAAGGGGTTGGGCGTGCCGCAAGACTATGCGCAAGCGGTCGAATGGTACGCCAAAGCGGCGGCGCGCGGCCTCGCCATCGCGCAAAACAATCTCGCCACCATGTACCATCTCGGCCATGGCGTGGCGCGCGATTTCAAACAGGCGGCGCGCTGGTACAGGCTGGCGGCGGCGCAGGGCGAGCAATCGGCGCAGAACAATCTGGGGCTATTACAAGCCAACGGCCTCGGCGTCGCGCGCGACCTGGTGGCGGCGACCAAATGGTTTCTCCTCGCCGCCGGCGGCCCCGACAAAGAGCTGGCGTTGCGCGCCAGCACCTATAGCCGAAGGCTCGCCGCCGAGCTCGTTGGCGATGAATTGGCGGCGGTGCAGGACGCGGTCGACGCCTACAACGCGGCGGCGGCCATGAGCGCTGAAACGGAATCGAAGCGGCTCGTTCCCGTGCCCGTTTCCACAGAAGCCCTCGGCCACCAGACCGTCACACTACAGCGCTTGCTGGCGGCGCTGGGCTATTACCAAGGCGCGGTGGACGGATTGATCGGCCCCATCACATTGGAGGCCCTGCGGCTTGCGCGGCGGCGGGAAGGGCTGGACTTGCCGGCGGAAATTTCAGCCGCAATCATTGCCGCGCTCGCCGACATTCACCGGCGGCGTTCACCGAACTAAGTCAGCTCGAGCGGCGCCTGGGGCACGTCCTGCCAAAATTCCGGATCGTGACCGTAATAGATGCGCGCGCCAGCCGATTGCAGGCGGCGCAGGGATTTTAAAGATTCAAGCATCTTCTCGCGATCGTAAACGATATTCGGAAGATGCAGGTCTTCGAGGGTTTTGCGGAAATAGCAGGCATCGGCGGCGAGCAGGATATCGCCCGACGCGAGCTTTACCTTCAGCGATTAGTGCCCCGGCGTATGGCCATGGGTGGGCACCGTCACCACCGTGCCGTCGCCGAACAGGTCGAATTCGCCGTCGACTTGGCGAACTTGGTGGCCGTGGTTGTAGTCTTCCGGATTGAAAATATTCGCTTCGATCAGCTCGGGCACATGCCCGGCTTCCCATTCTTTCTCCTGAATGATGATGGTGGCGTTGGGAACCAGTGCGTTGCCGCCGGTATGGTCCCAATGCAGGTGGGAATTTATAATGTAATCGATCGAATCGGTGGCGATATTGAGGGTCTCTAGACGCGCCTTGATTTCCTTGCCGGGGCGGAATTCAACTTCGAACAACCCCGCCAGCACATCGCCGGCGCGGGCGTGCATATCGGTTTGAATATCGGGATGAAG
>PTKB01000099.1 GCA_002937555.1 Alphaproteobacteria bacterium MarineAlpha10_Bin2
ATTCATGGTGGATGGCTCCTCTTGCTCGTGGTTGATGACAACCACAACTTTGGCACCTAGATGCCGGGAGCGGGAGACATCCACCCCATCTGCTTTGCCGCGCCAAACGGAAATGGCCGCCAAAGATGGCGGAATCTAATTCAGCAGCGGAAAGGTTAGTTATTGTTAGCAGGAGCGTGCCTCAGTCCTATCGTGCTATTGCCCGTACAGTCCTAGTTTAGAATCAGTCTAGACACAGTGCGCCTAAACTAACGATCTGCGCCAATATTCATTCAAATAATAGAAAACAAAAACGGGAAAATTCAGCCATTTATTTTCTATCCTGCTTCTATTTCGGTTGACGGAAACTAAGGCTGCGGGGAAGTACATACCGAGAAGCAATTAATTACGCAAAAGGGCAGAAAACAGCCATTTTTTTATTTTTTGCCATATTTTATTCAAAATTATTTGGTCAGAGGCACACACACCACCGCCACTGCGCACACAGCCCCCCCCTTCGCCTCGCACAGCAGTTCGCGCCAGCCATCTACCTGAAAACCGCCTGACGTAAGCGACGAGCCAGATTATGGCCCACGCCATTCTAATTCAATCGCGTCGCTTACCCTTCTCTGGCTCAAATTTAAAGTGATGGTCACAAACAGGTCACAAACCAAGCGTCACGAGCCAATCCCATCCAACATTGAACTTCGGGAATTGCGCATCAAACAGTTGTTTACCGGACTGTAAAGTACTGTTCAGAACAGGCAAATATAGTGGGATTAGAATTTGAAGTCCGAGCGCCCCACCGGGGTGCGATCCTCCTCCATGCTGGGTGTCGTGTAAATGCTAAGGAGCCTGCCGGGTGCAATCAAGTCGCGCCATCGCCGAATAAAGCGGACGCTGGGCGCAGCGTGCACCGGGCGTTGCCAATACGCCGCGTGAAACCGGCGCGGTCGAAATATTCCAGCAGCTCAATCGTCAAGTTTCGCCCGATGCCCGAGCGGTCGCGATATTGGGCGGCGAGAAAAAGTCCGTCCTCGCTTTTGTCGGCCAACGCTTCGGCGATATCGGCAAGACGCCGCACGGCATCAGGCAAGAAAAAGCGATTCTTCGCTACTTGCACACTAAACCCCAATGCCGCGGCGCGTTTCAATACGCGCTCTATCTCATCTGCCGGCAAATCAAGCTCGGCGGCTATTTGCCACACCACAGGCGGACGCAAATCGCCGGATTCCAATAGCGGTAATATTTTTTGCCATGCAGATTGTTCGCCGGACGCCAATTTGGCCCGATGGTCCGGCAGGTGCAGGATGGTGCCGGCGCGCCGCACATCGCCGCTTTCAATCAATTTAGAAATGGCGGCGTTGAACAGTTGCGTCAGCGGCCGTTCGGCGAAGACGCGGCGCAATTCGAACTCGTTGGGGCCGAGTGTCTCGGGTGACTCTAGGTGCCAGAGTTTCAATTCCGCGACGATACGCTGATTTAAGCTTTGCCAGTGCTCTGGCGACATACCCTCCAGAGCGCTGGCGCCACCTGCCGTCACCATTTCCGCCGCCGCGAACAATGTCGTGCTTTCGCCGGCATCGAGATTGCGCGCCACGGCGAAGCGGCTGAGGTCAACTCCGCCCGGCGACAGCGGCAGCAGCGCAGCGAGTGCCGCCGATGTTTCATTTTTCGCCATCGCCGCCAATATCGCCAGGCGAGGCGGGCGGGCGCGGCCGCGTTCGGGCCCATACGGATCGACAATCCGCCCGCCCGCAATCGTGCGGCGCGCCGATTGATCGCGTAGGATCAGCCTGTCGCGCGCATGGGTGGTGATCGGACGTTCACTGACGATTTGAACCAGGCCGCTCTCCCCGGGCGCGATTTCACGACCCTTGAGGATGGCCACACGGCACGGTGTCTCCAGCGCCCCCAGATGCAGATGCGCGGGCGTTTCGTGTCTAAGCGGCTTGGTTTCACTGGGCAGGACCAATAGCTCGGCGTCGACGCGGCGCGTTGGCGCATGAGCGGCCGGGTGCAGCAACCAATCGCCGCGCCTGATATCACTTCGCCGCGCCCCCGGCCCGGCCAGATTGAGCGCCGCCCGCTCGCCCTGGCGCGCTTCTTCCGCCGCTCGATCATGCACGTGAAGCGCCCGCACTCGCACTTCGGCGCCGGCGGGGGACAAAAACAGTTTCTCGCCGACCACCACACGCCCCGAATAAACGCTCCCGGTGACCACCAGACCCGCGCCGGTCAGCGTAAACGCGCGATCGATGGCGACGCGAAAGCGGCCTTGGGGCGGAGCGGCGGAAAATTCCCGTGCCGCTTTTTCGAGATGCGCTTTGAGCGTTTGCACGCCTTCGCCGGAGTGATAGGAGAGGGGAAATATCTCCGCTTCTTCCAGACCGCCGCCTCGTACGACCTCCCGTACTGCCGACACAACTTCATCGACACGGCCGTCGGCGACGGCATCGGTCTTTGTGATGGCGACCGCTCCCATGCCTATGCCGAGCAGATTCAAAATCGCCAAATGCTCGAGAGTTTGCGGCATCGGCCCGTCATCCGCGGCGACCACCAACAGCGCGTAATCGATGGCGCTGACGCCGGCGACCATATTGCGGATAAATTTTTCGTGCCCGGGTACGTCGACAAACCCTAAAATTCCGCCGCCGTCCAGGGGTACGTATGCGAAGCCAAGATCGATGGTGAGGCCGCGCTGCTTTTCCTCCGGCAGGCGGTCGGTGTCGACGCCGCTCAGCGCTTCCACCAGTTTGGTCTTGCCGTGATCGACATGACCTGCGGTGGCGATAATCACGCGTCGGAAATATCCAACTGCTCAAGTTGGGCGCGAAAGCCGTCTTCATCCGTTAGGCAGCGTAGGTCGAGAACGAAGGCGCCGTCTTGTATTCGCCCGATCACCGGTTGGGGAAGCGCCCGAAATGCCGCGGCCATGCGCTCTAGCGCCGCGCCGCGCTTGCGTTTGGAACCGAGCGGAATGAGGGTCAAACCGGCGCTCGGCAGGGTGTCGACCGGCATCGCGCCCGAGCCGATTTGGCTCATGCAGTCAGACACTTCAACCGCCGCGACGCCTTCCAGGCGGCGGGCCAATTCGGGTTGCAGACTTTCTGCCGTCGCGCGGATGTCGCCCTGTTCGCGAGTCAACAGGCCAAGCGTGGGCAGTCGCGACGGCAACTTCTCCGGGTTGGCGTAGAGCCGGAGCACCGCGCCGAGCGCTGCCAGGGTCATCTTGTCGAGGCGAAACGCACGCTTCATCGAGTTGCGCCGAAGACGCGCAATCAACTCCTTCTTGCCAACGACGATGCCGGCCTGTGGCCCACCCAGCAGCTTGTCGCCCGAGAATGTAACAAGATCGGCTCCGGCTTTCAGGGTCTCGGCCACCGTCGGCTCGGGTGGCAGGCCGTAGCGGCTCAAATCCCCCAGCGAGCCCGAGCCGAGATCGACCGCAAGCGATTTCCCGGCGGCGTGCGCCAGTTCGGCCAGTTCCGCAGTTTGCACTTCCGCGGTGAAGCCGCGCACTTCATAATTACTGGGATGAACCTTGAGAACCAGCGTAGCGCCGCTGTCCAAAGCGGCAGCATAGTCACGTCCATGGGTGCGATTGGTGGTGCCGACCTCAGTCAGCTTGCAGCCCGCGCGCGCCATGATATCGGGCAGCCGGAAGGCACCGCCGATCTCGATCAACTCGCCGCGCGATACGGCCACGCGCTTGCGGTTCGCCAGACTGTTCAGCAGCAGCAGCACGGCGGCGGCGTTGTTGTTGACTACCAGAGCCGCTTCCGCCCCGGTCAGGCGGCAGAGCCAGCCAGTCACATGATCGTCCCGTTCGCCACGCTTGCCGGTGGCGATGTCATATTCGAGATTGCTGGCTCCCGTCGCCACCGCCGCCATAGCGGCAACGGCTTCCGGTGGCAAGGGCGCGCGTCCCAAATTCGTGTGTAGGACAGTCCCGGTAAGATTGAACACCGGTATCAGCGAAGTGGCCATCATCTCTCTGATGCGGTCGCTTATTCGCCCAACAAGCGTTTCGAATTCTATACCCGGATCGCGCCCGGTCAGGATATCCGCCCGCGCGTTCGCCACAATTTCTCGCGCCGCATCGGTCACGAATGGCCGGCCATAGGCTGCGCTAAGGGGCGCCACGGCAGCGTCCGCCACGAGCCGTTCGACCGCAGGCAGGCGCTCGAGCAAGGGCATCGCCGAAGAGGCTGTCTTCGCTGATTTTCGCATGACGATAGGGTAGTCGCTTGCCTGTCCGCGGGAAATGTTAATTTGGCCCATGCGCCTATCCCGAACTGCTGGCGACGGCTATGATTTGCGGCACAGCCGAAGCGAGGGAGCCAGGTTTTGAAACTGCGGATTATTCAGATCGATACGTTTACCGACAAGGTATTGGGCGGCAACCCGGCTGCCGTTTGTCCGCTGGACGCGTGGCTGGATGTCGGCCTGATGCAGGCCATCGCGGCGGAGAACAATTTGTCGGAAACGGCATTTTTTGTTCCGTCAGATCAAGGCGGATATGCGCTGCGCTGGTTTACGCCCAATGTCGAGGTTGGGCTGTGCGGGCACGCCACGTTGGCGGCCGGCGAAGTGGTGCTTTCCGACCTCGAGCCGGGCGCGGCGGCGGCTACATTCGAGAGCAAGAGCGGCACTCTCACCGTATCGCGGGACGGCCAAAACCTGATGATGGATTTCCCGGCCCGTCCGGCCACGCCCCATACGGCGCCCGAGAACCTGCTCGCCGGCCTCGGCATAGCGCCCTCAGAAGTGCTGGCGGGCGACGATTACATCGCGGTCTATGAGAGCGCCGCCGAAGTTGCCGCGCTCGCACCCGATCTCGACTGTTTCTGCCGGATTGACCGCCGCGGCGTGGTCGCGACGGCTCCGGGCGACGATACAGGAGCCGATTACGTGCTACGCTTCTTCGCGCCCAAGAACGCGGTGCCGGAAGATCCGGTTACCGGTAATGTGCAGACGGAACTGGCGCCCTATTGGGCCGCGCGGCTCGGCAAGAAGCGCCTCGATGTGCGGCAATTGTCGGCGCGCGGTGGCGTGATGGTGTGCGAGGACCGTGGCGACCGCGTGGCAATTTCCGGGCAATGTGTGCGTTTCCTTGAGGGCGAACTGTCGCTATGATCCGGCGCTTTTAAATTCAACTCCCGAATAAGAAACGAGAATTTCCATGGCGTTGAGTAAGATCATTATCACTTGCGCCGTGACCGGCTCGGCCGACACGGTAAATAAAAATCCGGCGGTGCCTGTAATGCCAGACGCCATCGCCGCTTCCGCCCTCGAAGCCGCCAAAGCGGGCGCCGCCATTGTGCACATTCATGTGCGCGATTTGGAAAGCGGCCACGCAAGCATGGAGATCGAACAATACCGCCGCGTGGTTGGCTTGATCCGAGACAGCGGCTCTGATGTGGTAATCAATCTCACCACCGGCGTCGGCGCGCGCTTTAAGCCCGGCATCGACGATCCGCTTACCCCCGGCCCCGGCACGAACTTCGTCGCGCCCGAATTGCGCGTCCGGCATGTGGTCGAATTGAAACCGGAAATCTGCAGCCTAGATATCGCCACCATGAATTCGGGCGGTGTACGCGACGATACAGTCATGCTGAACACGCCGGCGCATCTCAGAATTATGGCCGAAGCGATCAAAGAGGCTGGCGTTAAGCCCGAGCTTGAGCTGTTCGATGTCGGCCATATCATGCTGGCCAACGACATGATCGCGCGCGGCCAGATCGAAAGCCCGGCGTTTTTCCAGCTTTGCCTCGGTATCGAGTGGGGTGCGCCCGCCACGCCTGCGGCGCTGCAATATATGACCAGCCTGTTGCCCGCCGACGCCACATGGAGCGCCTTTGGTATCGGCCGCGAGGAATATCGTGTAGCCGCGCAATGTGTTCTTTCGGGTGGCCATGTGCGTGTCGGCCTGGAGGACAATCTCTATCTTTCGCGCGGCGTTCTGGCGCCATCTAACGCGGCTTTGGTTGAGAAAGCGGTGGATGTGATCGAAACGCTCGGCGAAAGCACCGCCTCCCCCGACGAAGCGCGGCGGATCCTCTCTTTATGACACGAGACGACTGGCGAAAATATTGCTGCGAGTTCATCGGCACCTTTAGCCTGGTCTTTTTCGCCGCCGGCGCGGTGGTGGTTGACGGCTTGGTGGGCGGCGGGCTTGGCATGGTTGGCGCCGGGCTCATCTCCGGCATGGTGATCACCGTCGTAATCTATGCGTTTGGTCACATTTCGGGCGCCCATGTGAATCCGGCGCTCTCGCTAGCCGCGGTGCTGATCGGTCATTTGGATCGCCGCTTGTTGCCTGGCTATGTCATAGCGCAGATGGCCGGATCGGTGTTTGCCGGCATGTGTCTGCTCTGGGCCATCGGAGACTACAACAGCATGGGCGCCAATCTTCCGAATATCGAACTCGGCATATCTCCAGTCACGGCACTCCTAATCGAGCTTTTCTTGTCATTCCTGTTGATGTGGGTGGTTGCCGGTGTTGGATTGGACAAGCGTGCGCACGGTCCTTTCGCGGGCCTGGCAGTGGGTGCGGTGGTGGGAATCGAGGTGATGCTGTTTGGCGCTGTGGCGGGCGCCGCGATGAATCCGGCCCGCGCCTTCGGCCCCTATGTCGCCATGGGCGATTTCAGCCATTACTGGATATATGTGGTCGGGCCCTTTGCCGGAATGGCGCTCGGCGGATTTGCTTATCGCTTTACCCACGCCCTTGGCGGGCGGGCGGTTTAGGTGATGAAATACTCGTCAGGACGCCTGAGAGTGCGCCAAGGCGGTTTGCAGGACGATGCGCTCGGCCGGGAACCGTACCGTGACGATGGTGCCGGCGCCGAATTCGCTTTGTAGATCCAACGAACCGCCATGCAATTCGACGAATGACTTTGTCAGCGGCAAGCCGAGTCCGGTTCCCTCATACTTCCGGTTTAGGTCGCTATCAATTTGTTGGAACGGGGCCAGTACTTTCGGAATGTCCGCGAGCGCGATACCGATGCCGTTATCGATGATCTGAAATAAGAATCCAATTTCGCGGCGATACCAAATCTTGAGGGTCACCCGTCCGCCGGACGGTGTGAATTTTATCGCGTTGGACAGAAGATTGATCATGATCTGTTTGAATTTGCGCTCATCGGCAAACAGCGCTGGTACGTAGAGTTCGTAGTCGCAGATGATTTCGACGCCCGCCTCGCGAGCGCGTCCGCCGACCATGGTCAGGCATGAATCGAGCGCCCGGGACACGTCAACATTGACCTCGCGCAACTCGCTTTTTCCGGCCTCGATCTTTGAGAGTTCCAATATCTCGTTTATGTGATCCAGAAGGTGGAGTCCGGATTCGTTAATGTCCTCCACATAATCGACATATTTTTGATGGCCGAGCGGGCCAAACATCTTGCCGAGAATGACATCCGAAAAACCGATAATCGCGTTGAGCGGCGTGCGTAACTCGTGACTCATAGTGGCGAGAAATTCCGATTTGGCGGCGTTTGCGGCGTTTGCGGCTTTGAGTGCTTCCGCCAACTCTCCAGTTCGTTCCTCGACACGTTGTTCCAGATTGTCGCGCATGCGGATGAGCTCCGCTTCGTTGCGCCGAATCGTCGTGACATTCTCTCTGAAGACCTTCAGCGCGCGTGCCATCGCACCGATTTCGTCTTTCCGACCGGCGCCCGGAATTTGCACCCGATCATCTCCAGCGGCAAGGCGGCTCGTGACTGCGGTAATGGCCCGAATAGGCCGGACGAATTGACGGCCAAGATAGAGTGAGATTCCGAGCCCTAAACTAATGACCAGGCAGACAAAAAACACCTGGATGTTGAACACTTCGTTGGATTTTTCTTCGGCCGCCAGCATGAAATCATAGCCCCGAACAACGGCCAGCTCTACGAGTGTTTCCAACTCTTCTTCGATGGTCTCATAGGCGACTTCCTGCCGGAGTATTGTCTCGCCCAAATTGCCGCCTTCCTCGGCGAGGCGCGCCTTTGTTTTCCGCAAATGCGCCAATCGCTCGAGGCCGGATTCGATATGGGTGATCAACGCCGCCCCGGCCGGATTGCGCAGCCGCTCGGACACGATCGACAAATCCTCGCGAACGGCGCGCTCATGCGCTGCGATCACGGGTGTATTCTCTCCGGCTAGGCGGATGCGCACAAACGCCGTCTGTGCGCTGCGTGCAAAGCTGCTTGCCATGAGAGGATATTCGAACAGTTCGGTGGTCAGCCGGCTGGTGCGCAGAATTCCATCGACGGCCGTAAATCCCATAGCGCCGCTGAATAAAACAATGGCGGTAAATCCGATGACGAGCTTATTGCGAATCTTCATCGAGGTCCGCTTTGATTCAGTCTGGTCAAGCCTCGACTGTATTGTTTGCGCTGAGCCGTTAACGATTTATTAATTTTAACGAAAGAATTTCGCCAACCGGGGATATCAGCGTATTCAGGCGTGCTTGTCGCGGCCTAAGGCCTTGCCCCAATCGGCATAATGATGCTCCTCCGCTTCACTGGTGTCGGGCACCAGAAGTTCCAGCGGCGTGGTAAAATCGCTGTGCCGGAGCGCGCGCAATTTGATCTCATAGTCCTGAAGGCGCTTCAGCCCGGCATCGACGAGGGCCGGTATTTCCGGGTTCATTTCGCCCAACATGTTCGCCGTTACCTCTTTGCAAAGTCGTGCAATCTCACGTCCGGTGAGCCGTTCGGTCTCGTTAGCCAGGCGAGAATAGGAAAGTGAGCGGTGATCGACCGGAATGCCTTTGTCTTCAAGATGAATGCGGAAGATGTCAGCGCGCGCCTCGGCATCTGGCAGATCGATCAAAATACGGCGCTCGAAGCGCGAAAGTACGGCGGCGTCCAAGTCCCACGGGCGGTTGGTGGCGCCGACGGTCATCACCAAATCGCGTTTGCCCTTTTGCGCAAAGCCGTCGATTTCGGAAAGGATGGCGGCCAGCATTTGCTGGTGATAGAGCTGGCCTTCACTGCCGCGGCTTTTGCACAGCGCATCGAACTCGTCGATGAAGATGATCGATGGCCGTCCGTCCCGTGTGAATTTGCGCGCCACACGATAGAGGGTGCTGATCAGGCGGCCGGATTCGCCGACCCACTTGCTGACGATATGGCTCGCT